>SFAU01000029.1 GCA_007096045.1 Microcystis novacekii Mn_MB_F_20050700_S1
TTAATTAATAAACTTATTCAGGAATGATAGTTATGGCAATCAGAATCAAACTTTGGGCAGATTATGGAAGTTACCCACTTTGGGGAGTAGATGAAATTGATAACATTGCTCCTGAAGAACTACCATTAAGTCAAGCAACCATTCAACGTTTAAACGCATGGCAGGATACTTACGATAAAACTTTAAATCAAGACTATCCACCTTTATCAGATTTTCCTAATCAGCAAGCTGAAATGGATTTTAAACAAGAAGGAATTAGTTTATGGAAACAGTTACGTCTTGAACTGGCACCAGATTATGAAGTTTTCTACCAAAATGAAGGTCAATTGTTCAGACATCCTCAGGAAATAACCAAAAAATATACAGTACAAAAGATAACAGTTTGAGCGGGATGTGTTAATAATTATCATCACCTTCGGCTGCGGCGCAGCTTCAACCCTCAAGCGCAAATTGAAGCCATCCAAATCTACTGAAAAAGAAACCACAAAAGTCGGCTAAATTGTCTCTAAAAATACCATAAATGCCCCTTCAATCAATCTTGAGTGGGCTTATTTTAGGGAATTTATTTTTACAATCCAAATCAATCATTTTCAGTCTATAATGTTACCAGTGTAAAATAAATACGAGGGGTTATTCATAATGAGTCCACATCCGGATAACTTTGACAACCTTCTCTTCTGGAATAACCTGATAAACCAAACGATGCTGAATATTAATACGTCGGGAATAATAGCTCGCTAAATCGCCACTGATTTTCTCATAAACAGGATAAGATTGATAGGGATTTGACTTAAGAATATTTAATAATTCGTTAGCTTGTTTTGCCAACCCAGTACGAGCCAGCTTTTCAGCATCTTTTTTCGCTTGTTTGGTAAAAACCAACTGCCAATTATCCATTTAAAATTGCTCTGATAGCCGCCTCATCCACACAATCTTCAATAGAAGTGTTGCCACCTTCAATAATTGAATCTACCATACCAGGAATAGAATACAAATAAAGCGTTTCTTGAATAGAGTTCCAATCTTCCTCAGCGATTAAAATAGCATTTTTTTTCGTACCAGATAACAAAATCGGTTGATGATTATCATTGGTATCATTCACTAATTCATCAATTTGTTCTTTGGCTTCAGTAACAGTAACAATTTTCATGTAACTATCCCTTAAATTAACAACAAGAGTGCGACCTATTTTAACACAAATCAAGTATTATTCAGCATAATAGCACCTTTTCTAAATATTTGTCAAATTTCTTTTTGCTTATTCTCGTTGCCAATTCTTGATAAGTTGCCTTGCTCTGGAGCATGGTACATTGACTGATTGATTACTATTCTGGGTGTTACTAGCTGAACCAGTTTCGCTGATATAACGCTTGACCAAGGCACTACTATCTAAGAAATAAAGTGCCATTTAACGGCGTTCCTCAATAATCGTTTCTGAAATAGGTTTGCCCTCGATTTCAATCAATCGTCGCTCAGTTATCGGTTGAGATGAAGGACGCTTAATCTGCTTGACTAATCCAGCATCAAGAAGAGATTGGTGAAATAGCGCTTGTTTGTCAGCTTGTTCTTTATCCATAAGATACTGTTGAATCTTCTGATTAAGCTGCTGAAGTTCTTTTAGCTCAAGAGTCTCAAGCTGATTCAAGATTTGAGTAAGGATTGCCTGTGTCATAATCTGCTACTTTTTTGGCTGAATCTCTTATTACCGGGGATGAAGATTTGTTAGTCCTGAACCCATTTAGAAACATTAAAATCATCACTGCATTAGAATTTTTGGATACTTATTCCATCAGTTGATGGGGTTTAGTTTTTTGCCTAGTTTCCTGGCTACACCAAGATTAAAACGTAACTCAAAACACCATGCTATGGAACAACAAACTATAGAAGGAACTTGGGAGGAAACTTTACAATACCTACACCTGTCAGGAGCGGAGAGGGGAGAATAAATAAAAATAATCTCCTGACTCCTGACGACCGACGGATCAAAAACCGATAACTGATTCTAGCGATCGATCTCGCCTTCGTAGGGTTGGACACCGATCGAGGGATAATTATCGTGGTTAGGACTGAAAACTTCTAACACTGCATGAGCTAACTTTTGGAAAAAGTCGGGACTCTCGTGCAAGGATTTAAGTGCCGCTTCTAATTCCGGACGGGAGAAATCGAAGCCTTGGGAGCGAGCTATCTCTAGTAATTGCTGAGGATCTTGGGTTGAGCGCATTTTTTGACCCAATTCTTCGTTTTTAGCGGCTAAGGCGAAGAAGTCGAACACTTGATTTTTAGACATATAAATACTTTTCCTTTGATGATTAAAGGTGTGGCCTCGGCGGCATCAAGGCTAAACTGCCTAGTATGGTTTATTTTTATCCTACCAGTCAGGAGATATCCTCAAAGCAAAAGTTTCGTTTTTCTTTGCTTGTATGGCTGAGTATGGTTTAAGGGCAATTCTGCTGACAGGGGAACAAGATATCTGAAAATCTTATGTAGTCTGGGATACAGAACATCGACTGCAAAAAAACATAAGTAGGGAGGCACAATTATTTGTGGGATGGCTTAGCGGTAGCGTAACATAATCGGGCGTTGGGTTTCATGCTTCCACCCAACCTACGTTCATCTTATATTTAATTCCACCCACCCACTTAGGTCATATATAGGGTTTGCTGAATAAATGTGAAATGTACCAGAAAGTGTTAGAAAATGAACTGGGACGATCGAGATATCTACCTGTTGTTTTCGATGTGTAGGTCGAACGCTTAGTCGAACGGTTTCATCCCTTCGCTAAAACCGAGGGATTCGGCCGTAAGCTCAGGCTTCGACGGTGATCTCACGGCCGAATCCCATACTTTTTCTGGCAACACGACCCGCCGAAGCTCGTTGATCGCATAAGGAATAGTGGTCAAGATGTATTTGTTAGAGCATCGGTTTTTGAGAATTGTCTATATACAAAGTTAGCAGAAGTCCCTCGCTTGAGCGCGATAGGACTTCTGCTGACATTCAGTTAACGGATGTACTCTTTGAGGATACTATTGCGGTTAGGGTGACGCAGTTTCCGCAGGGCCTTGGCTTCTATTTGACGAATGCGCTCGCGAGTGACGTTGAAAATCTGGCCGATTTCTTCGAGTGTTTTCATCCTGCCGTCATCTAAACCGTAGCGCAGCCGCAGCACATCGCGTTCGCGAGGACTAAGGGTATCGAGGACGTTTTCTAAATCCTCGCGTAATAAATTTTTAGAAACTTCATCTTCTGGGGTTTCCCCATCTGCTTCGATAAAGTCTCCTAAACGGGAATCTTCTTCTTTACCGATGGGAGTCTCTAGAGAAATCGGTAATTGAGCGGATTTGGCAATAAAACGCAGTTTTTCGATGGTCATCTCCATCTTGGTGGCGATTTCTTCCTCGGTGGGTTTGCGACGCATTTCCTGAGAAAGAATCTTGGTGGTTTTCTTGATCCGGGAGATGGTTTCGTAGAGGTGGACAGGAAGACGAATGGTGCGGGATTGATCTGCGATCGCACGGGTGATGGCTTGACGAATCCACCAAGTGGCATAGGTGGAGAATTTATAACCCTTTTCGTGGTCGAATTTTTCGGCGGCGCGGATCAAACCGAGAGAACCTTCTTGAATTAAATCTTGGAAGGAAAGACCGCGATTCATGTATTTCTTGGCGATCGAAACCACTAAACGCAGGTTCGATTGTACCATTTTTTCCTTAGCGCGGCGACCATGGTACAAACGACGCTTAAAGGACGATAAGTATTCCTTTGATTTCGCCAGCCATTCTTCCAGCATGGGAGCCGTTAGCTCTATCTTACCTAAATAAGCCTTAATATCCGATAATTTCGGTTCTTTTTCCGATTTTTCGGCGATAATTCTCTCGATGCGCTCGAACAAGAAAACCTGTTTTCCCCATTCAGCATCGCTATAGAGGCAAAAATCTTCGCGAATGCGTTCTAATTTCAGTAGATCGGCGATTTTTCTCGCTAATTCGATCTCCTCCTCCGCTCTCAATAACCGAATCCTGCCGATCTCTTGCAGATAAATCCGAATCGAATCTTCTGTATAGGGTTTTTTTCTAGCCGCATCGCGACGACGAGCGCTGGCAAGGCGGCGGTTTTTTTTGCCATCGTTGCTATCGCTGACTTCTTCTAGCTCTAACTCGATATCCTCATCATCGAAGTCTTCGTCTAGGTCAATCAAATCTAAATCCAATGGCGGCTCGGTAAGGGTTAGTACATTGTGGGCCTGCGTCATGCCGTTTTCCTCTTGCTCCTTCTGTGCAAAACTAGAAGATCGAATCTCAATCTAGGTGATACTGAAAAAATTTGTGTCTCAGATCCGAGACGGGGAAAGACTTTTCCGATTGTAGCTTTAATTACAACAAATGGGAGAAGATTTTTGCTTAAATCTCCTTGTGTCGATGCGATTTTAGCGACACGGGATGCTGTTTTAGCTCAGTCAACTCATAATCTGGCTCCTGCAAAAATTGGGTAAATGGCTGGAGGATCGAAATCCGATCGCTCGATTGTCTGCGGTGTTGACCAGATAGCTAACACTCAAGAGAATTTTCGGTGGGTTAACTGTTCCCATTGGCGGGGGGACTGTTATCCCTATTTGCCTTTCCTCATCCCTTTAGCCTTTAGCTATTGTATTTAATTTGATCGGATTCTTGCGGATAAATTTCATCCCTCATTGCTTTTAGGGGAATCTTGTTTTAGTACACCTGCACCGTGAGAATTAGGGCGCAAGCTCATACTATTAAGTTAGCAACATTTTAGAAATTTGCGAGACAAATTTAAGATTTTCTCCAACAGCGACGTGGGAATTATGAATTATCAATTATGAATTGGGGAAGTGGGGTGTGGGGAGATGGGGAAGTGGGGTGTGGGGTGTGGGGAAGTGGGGAGACCACTTCGTGCGCGTTGCGGGGGGAAGTGGGGTGTGGGGAAGTGGGGGAATTTCAACTAAAACCCTAAAACCCTACAACCCCAACACCCTAACACCCTATCTAGACTTGTAGCATTTCTGGGGTTTTTTCCTGCTGCTGCAGTGCGACGTGGAGACGGTTTAAGGCACTGACGTAGGCGCGAGCGGAGGCGACAATAATATCGGTATCGGCCGCACGAGCAGAATAGGTGCGTCCTTCGTAACGGAGACGGATAGTCACTTCTCCTAAAGCATCGATTCCCTCGGTCACTTCGCGTACCGAGAAAGAAATTAATTCGTTAGGAATCTGCACCACTCGATCGATCGCTTTGCAGAGAGCATCCACCGGCCCTGTCCCAATGGCCGCATCAGATAACTCGCTACCGTCGGGAGTGCGAATCGTTACCGTGGCCGTGGGTCTGGCGTTATTGCCACAGGACACTTGTACTAGCTCAAGGCGGAAGTGATCGGGAACGGTATCGATTTCATCGTTAACAATCGCTTCCAGATCGCGATCGGTGATTTCCTTTTTGCGATCGGCCATTTCTTTAAACTGGATGAAAGCGTTATTAAGTTCCGTTTCCGAAAGCTCAAAACCCAATTCCTGTAAACGAGAGCGAAAAGCGTTGCGGCCGGAGAGTTTACCGAGGACGATCTGATTATTAGTCAAACCGATCGATTCTGCATCCATAATCTCATAGGTGAGTTTATGTTTTAAGACCCCGTCCTGATGGATTCCCGACTCGTGTGCGAAAGCGTTAGCACCGACGATCGCCTTATTCGGTTGCACGATCATGCCGGTAAGACTAGAAACTAGGCGAGAAGTGCGATAGATTTCCTTGGTGTTGATCTTGGTTAAAGGTTCCGTGGACTCTGGGGAACGACCGAGGAAAGGATTAAAATAGGAGCGCCGGACATGAAGGGCCATCACCAATTCTTCTAGGGAAGCATTACCGGCGCGCTCACCGATACCGTTAATGGTACATTCCAACTGTCGAGCGCCATTTTTAACTGCTTCGAGGAAATTAGCCACCGCTAACCCTAAATCGTCGTGACCATGGACGGAGATAATCGCTTGGTCGATATTGGCGACATTTTCCTTAATACCACGGATTAAAGCCCCAAATTCGCTAGGGGTGGTGTAACCGACGGTATCGGGAATATTAACGGTGGTGGCTCCTGCGGCGATCGCTCTTTCGAGGACTTGATAGAGGAATTCGGGATCGCTGCGGCCAGCATCTTCAGGGGAAAATTCCACATCATTAAGGAAGGATTTGGCATAGGCTACCATTTCTGGCACAATCTCAAGAACTTCCTGACGAGTCTTCTTAAGTTTGTATTGGAGGTGGATATCAGATGTGGCTAGGAAGGTGTGAATTCTGGGCTTGGCGGCTGGTCTGAGCGCATCGGCGGCTGATTTGATGTCTTTTTGGGTAGTGCGGGCTAATCCGCAAATAATCGGGCTATCAGCTTCGCTGCCGACGCTGGCGGCAATTTTCTGTACAGCTTCAAAGTCCCCCGGACTAGCGTGGGGAAAACCTGCTTCGATGACATCAACTCCCAGTCGTGCCAGTGCGCGCGCTATGGTTAGCTTCTCATCCACATTTAAAGCGGCACCCGGGGACTGTTCCCCATCTCGAAGGGTGGTATCGAAGATAATCACACGGTCTGGACTGGTATTCATAGTTTTTTTGTACCGTTAACGAACTTGGGAGTTGTTCCTCTGATTATAGCAGCTGAGGCCGAGGGGGTTGTTAAGGAAAATTGCCCTGAGAATTTCTCGACCTGCTCGCGCTTTTCCGGCTTGCCCTCTTTTTGGCTACCATAGAGGATATAGATAAATTGGCGAGGTAGTTAACAATGTTTGGCAAACCAGCGAAGGAACCGAACCCACCGGAGGTAAAAGACCTACAGGAAGTGATGTTTTCAATTAAGCAAAATCTCGAACCAGATCAGGATAAAGCTGATATTAATCTTGTTGATCCTCCCACTCCAGAGGTAGTTACTGTAGTTGAAAATATTAGTAAAATTCTCTCTCCCTATTTTATCGTTTTGGTGGGTTTATTTCTCTATGATCGGAATAGTTTTATCGGTTTTTTGTTAGTCTTTACGGGAGTTTTAGCGATTTTCGGAGTTTCTCTCAAGGATATTAATAAACTCTTTGAAGAAGGGAAAAAGTTTTTCCAATCTAAATAGGTTTCTCCTCTGGATAGAGCAGTTATCTTAATGGTGAGGTGGCAAGTCTCTACTGTTAGGAAACGACTAGAGGGATGTTTTTTTGAGTGATCAGTCAGTAAACAGTGAACTGATAACTGATAACTGATAACTGATAACTGATAACTGATAACTGATAACTGATAACTGATATAAGATTATGTCTTTAGTTGCATCTTTACTCGATCGAGTATCTCCTCAGAGTTTACAACAATTGCGAGCCAGTGATCGAGCTTGGCAAGCTTTGCGGTTAGAAAATCCGCTTATTCCTACGGTAATTAATCAAAGTCAAGAATCTTTAGGAGAGACGGATTTTGATCTAGTTATTGCGGGGGGAACCCTGGGAATTTTTATCGGGGCCGCTTTGCAAAATAGGGGCTGGCGTGTGGCATTATTAGAAAGAGGTATTCTGCGCGGTCGTGAGCAGGAGTGGAATATTTCCCGTTTAGAATTAAGCAGTTTTTTAGAGTTAGATTTATTGACCGAAGCAGAATTAAATCAAGCGATAGCGACGGAATATAATCCTGCGAGGGTGGGATTTTATCAAGGTTATGAGCTTTGGGTTAGAGATATTTTAAATATTGGTGTTGATCCGGTTTATTTGCTAGAGACTTTAAAAACTAAGTTTTTGCAAGTTGGAGGAAAGTTATTAGAAAATTATGGGTTTAGCGCGGCAATTGTTCATCCCGATGGAGTAATGGTTAAAACGGGAGAAGTGACTTTAAAAACCCGTTTATTAATCGATGCCATGGGTCATTTTTCAGCAATTGCAAAACAGGCAAGAAAAGGAGAAAAACCTGATGGAGTTTGTTTAGTGGTGGGTAGTTGCGGTCAGGGTTTTCCCAGTAATGAAACTGGTGATTTGATTTATTCTTTTACCCCAATCTTGCACCAATGTCAATACTTTTGGGAAGCATTTCCCGCTAGAGATGGTCGGACAACTTATTTATTTACCTATCTCGATACCCATCCCGATCGCTTTAGTTTAGAATTTTTGATGGAGGAGTATTTAAGATTACTGCCAGAGTATCAAAAGGTAGATTTAGAAGCGGTAAAATTTCAGCGTTTTCTAGCGGGTTTTTTCCCTGCCTATCGTCAAAGTCCTTTAAAAATGCCTTGGTCAAGAATTCTGGCAGTGGGAGATAGTAGCGGTAGTCAATCTCCGGTAAGTTTTGGCGGTTTTGGTGCAATGGTTAGGCATTTAAAAAGGCTAACTTTCGCCATCGAGGAAGCTTTACAAATTGATGCTTTAAACCGAGAAGATTTAGCTCTTTTACAACCTTATCAACCGAATATATCGGTAACGTGGCTATTTCAAAAAACCATGAGTGTCCCGATGTCTGCTAACCCTAATCCCAATCAAATTAATGACTTAATGAGTGGAGTTTTTCGGGTAATGGATAAGTTGGGAGATGAGGTATTAAAACCGTTTTTACAGGATGTGGTGCAGTTTTCTTCTCTCTCAAAAACTTTGCCTTTGGTTAATCCTAAATTAGTTTTACCGATGATTCCGCAAGTGGGTATCAATCCTTTTATCGATTGGACGGGACATTATTTTAATTTAGCTTTGCATAGTGGTTTATATCCCTTAGCAGCCACCTTAAAACCTGTTTTAGAAAAGTTACCCGACCAGCAAAAATATCTTTATCATCGTTATTTGGATAGTTGGAAATATGGCTCTGGGGGAGATTTTATCAGTAAATCCGTTGAGTAACGCACAGAAAACGGGTTTCTCCGAGAAACCCGTTTTCTGCTGATTTAATCTTTATCTTGAAAAAATTGTTGATCTAGATAATTAACTTTAGCATAGGGTTCTAAAGCGGAGAGAATTTGTCGGCCATAACTGCGGGCATTGACACGATTATCGAGGACAGCCACACAACCTTGACACTCCCGGAGAGACTGAACAGATTGCTGAATTTCCCTCACTGCTGTGGGTAAAAGATAGGCACGAAACCAGTCGAGATGTTGTCGTTTGTAGTAAGCAATTTTGCCAGCAACGAGAGGATTTTCGGGGGAAGGTAAGGGTAAAGTAGCGATAATTAATAAACTGGGAGTGAGAAATTTTTCTTGATGAGTTTGCCAGAATTGCCAACCACAAACGAGAATAGTATTACTATTAATTTCAGTTTTTTCCACTTGCACTCGCGAACCGTAATCGGCTGCGATTTGGGTGGCAATTTGTGCCTTGAGGGGAACATCTTCAATCAGGATCACGATCGGTTGTTCACTGGTATGATTAGCACTAACTAATTCCCGCACTTGCTTTAATAACATCGGTTGAAATTCGGGGGTGTTGGGGGCGTTGATGCGATCGGGTAGATATAAATGAATATATTCACTTTCGCGATCCGCTGCAAACTTTAGAGTTAAAATTTCTCCGATACCCTGATTTTGACGGTATAAATTAGCGGATTTTTCGCTATCTAAAAAACTGCCGATTAAAACAAAGGGTTGCTGCTGCCAAATTGGTTTGAGAAAACTAGCCACCTCCAAAGGACTGATTTTTAGGGTAAATTCTTCTCGCTCTCGATCTACTGATGTCCAGAGGAGATAATTATGATCGGGGATTTTTGCCGCTAAAAGTTGCCAAGCAGAATCAGTGGCTAAGTCTTGATGCAAGCGTTGTAGCAGAGCAATTATATATTCTTTTTCTTTACCATCAATAAGATAGCAATTATAGGGATTAATTGGATGGGCAAGAATACTTTGGCTAAGTTGTGCTTTAATTAAGTCTATAAACTCTCTATGCTGGGGATATGCTGACCCTAAAGTAAACCATTGTTCGGGGGTAATGGTGACGGTGAGATAATCTGCTAGACAAGTGTCTAGATCTTCGGCTCGATCGATTATCGTGGGGATATTCTGGGGAAAATGGCCGAGATTGCCCAATTTATCCTCTAACCATTGTTGGGGTGTGGTGAGGAGTAAACCGGTAAAATTAGCGGGAAAGCGATCGCTTTTGAGGATATCTCGCTGAGTTTGTAACCATGCTTGCAGATGGGGAATTTCCACTTCTAACAGTAGGTTTACTTCTGACTCTGGGGCAACGATTAGAACAGGTGTATCAGCTAAAAGAGCCGGGGTGAGATAACTGAGACAATAACGGGTGAAAGTAGTTCCAGTTTGCATGAGAGAGGAACGTTTTAAGCGTAAAGCTCTAGCCACCAGTCGCCCCATAGTGAGATGATGAGACCAGTAAAAGCGCCCTTGTTCCCGTAAAAAAGCGCGTAGGGAAGAATGAACCGCTGCTTCTAATAAAACCATCTCATCTCAGTTATTGGTTATCAGTGATCGATCATAGCCTTGATTTTGCCACTGATTGCACTCCGAGAGTCCTGAAGGGGTGATTTATAGTTAGTAAAAGTATAGTCAAATATAGACAGACTGAATTCCATTTCAGAAATTCCCTTCACTTTTACTTCGAGAGATTGATTCTCCTTGGGTGAACTACGCACCTCTCTATCCCA
>SFAU01000290.1 GCA_007096045.1 Microcystis novacekii Mn_MB_F_20050700_S1
CGATCGCTTCTCATGACCTTTTGTGGGGTTTCCTTGGCTCAATCCAAGCGTACTATAGTTGGGTTTCCTGACGTCAACCCAACCTACAAGTTGAGTTCGTAGGTTGGGTTGAGCGAATCAATAGGTTAAAGAAAACCTCTCAATTTTAGGGGGAAGCGAAACCCAACAGCCAACACCTAAATCCGTCGGAATCGGCGCTCGCTTCTCCTGACCTTTTGTGGAGTTTCCTTGGCTCAATCCAAGCGTACTATAGTTGGGTTTCCTGACGTCAACCCAACCTACAAGTCCTTTTTGTTGGGTTGAGTTCGTAGCAACTGTATCGCCAGTTCGTTCATCAGGTTTGGCTTCACCGTCCCGTTAACGTAGTCACAAGCGGTTCGGGTGTTACTTGGAGTTGGCAAGATACGTCAGGACTGGTTTCATCCCCTCATTAATAATCAAAACATGAGGATTTTGAGGAAGATCACGAATTTATTGGCGATTTTCGGGGCATCGAACCCCTCAAAGCCGAACGGTAGGGACTGACGCGGTTTCGTTGAGAAAATTGTCTCAAAAGAGATATTAACTCAGAAAGCGATTATACTCAATGATCGAAGACTATTGGCCGGCGATCGATGAACCAAGACAACGAGATTAGTCATTTACTAGACCTCATGCCTGCTTCGGGACGGATGATGACGCGCATTGTCAGCAAACCCGAAAGCCCCAAGGTAATCGAAACTAATTTTCCCCTACCCTGGCAAAGAGGAGTCAGACCGATTCCAATTAATTTTGACCTCTGGCGGCAATTATCAAGATCCCAACGGGATCTAGTCTTGTTAAGGGCCGTCTCTGTTTTAACGGCAGTAAAATGGTTTAAACCCGATCTTGATCGAGTAATTGCCCTAGCTGGTATGATCGGTTTAACCGTGGAAACCCTACAAACCGATGCCGTCGGTATGGCAGTAGCGGGGGGTTTAACTGCCTTGGCAATTAACCGGATTTGGCGGGAAAAACGCAGCCCCCAACGGGAATTAGACGCGGATGAAGCAGCCCTAAAAGTGGCCGTTAGACGCGGTTACACGGAAACCGAGGCCGCTAAAAGTTTATTATCGGCGATTGAGACTATAGCTGAAATTGAAGGGCGATCGAGTCTCAATTTTAACGAGTTATTGCGCTGTCAAAATCTGAAAAAATTAGCCAATCTCTCCTTTGTTGGTGTTCCCGATCAGGTGAGACAATCTTAAGGTCAGGAGTCAGGATTCAGGAGTCAGGAGGCAATAGGTAATCTCCCCCCCCTCTGTCACCCATTCCGGCGTTCCGGAGTTCCCTAAAACCAGAGAGTCTGTAACCTTAAAATAACTACTATAAAAATATTTTTCCCCTTGCTCAATGGCTGCAATTGACTCTTTAGAAAAAGTCTTAAAATATCACTTTGGCTACGATCAATTTCGACCGAATCAACGCCAAATAATTGAGGCTGCTTTAAATAATCAGGATTTATTAGTAATTATGCCCACTGGAGGCGGTAAATCTCTCTGTTTTCAGCTACCCGCTTTAATCAAAAAAGGGGTGACGGTGGTGGTTTCTCCCTTAATTGCTTTAATGCAGGATCAAGTAACTGCTTTAGCTGATAATGGCATCGGGGCAACATTTCTTAATAGCACTTTAAACGCTAAACAAGTCAGAGACAGAGAATCTTTAATTCTGCAAGGAAAAATTAAACTGTTATATGTCGCCCCAGAAAGATTATTATCGCCTAGTTTTTTAGATTTTTTAGCTGTTATTGATAATTACCTCGGTTTAGCCTGTTTAGCGGTAGATGAAGCTCACTGTGTCTCCGATTGGGGTCATGATTTTCGCCCTGAATATCGACAAATTAAACAAGTCCGTCAACGCTTTCCCTCCGCACCAATTCTGGCTTTAACTGCCACCGCTACCCAACAGGTTAGGGAAGATATTATCCAACAATTAGGATTGCGAGATACTTCCATTCATATTGCTAGTTTTAATCGTCCTAATCTTTATTATGAAGTTCAAACGAAAACCAGTAAATCTTATCAGCAATTGTCTCAATATATTAAAGGACAAAAAGGAGCAGGAATAGTTTACTGTATCAGCCGCAAAACCGTCGATAAAGTTGCCGAACAGTTACAAAAAGATGGTATTGATGCCCTACCCTATCATGCGGGTATGGATGATCGGGAAAGAAGCGAAAATCAAACCCGTTTTATTCGGGATGATGTGCAGATTATGGTGGCGACAATTGCCTTCGGTATGGGGATTAATAAACCGGATGTGCGCTTTGTCGTTCATTACGATTTACCCCGCAATTTAGAGGGATATTATCAAGAATCGGGCCGCGCCGGTAGGGACGGAGAACCGGCTAAATGTACCCTATTTTTTAGCTTTGCCGATGCCAGAAAAATTGAGTATTTTATTAACCAAAAAACCGAGCAAAATGAACAACAGAAAGCTCGTCAACAATTGCGACAGGTGTTAGATTATGCCGAAGGGACTGAATGTAGAAGATCGAGCGTCCTAGGTTACTTTGGCGAAAGTTTTTCGGGTAACTGTGGTAACTGTGATAACTGTCGCCATGGTAACAATTCCGAGGATTGGACGATCGAGGCACAAAAATTTTTATCCTGTGTGGCGCGGACGGGACAGAAATTCGGTATGATGCACATAATCAACGTACTGAGGGGAGGAAAAGGTGAAAAAATCAGCCAATATCAACATCACTTATTATCTACTTATGGCATCGGTAAGGATAAAACTCTCGGGGAGTGGAAACGTTTAAGTCGTTCCCTCGTCCAACAAAATCTGCTGGTAGAAACAGAAGACAATTTTAGAATCTTGAAACTTAATCAACACAGTTGGGAAGTGATGCGGAAAGAACGTTCCGTGTTTATTGCCGTCCCCCAAAAAGCTAACGGTCAAATCTTGGGAGACGACAATCCCAATACGATGGAAAGTGATTTATTATTCGATCGCTTGCGGCAACTGCGGAAAAAAATTGCCGATAGTCAAGGAGTTCCTCCCTACGTTATTTTCCATGATTCTAGTCTGCGTTTGATGGCCCAATCAAAACCCCGAAGTTTAGAGCAGTTTCGTCAAATTTCTGGAGTAGTACAAAGCAAAGTCCAACAGTATGGGGATATATTTATAGCGGCAATTAATGATTTTTGTCAGGATAGTCTTCCCTCTACTCAATTGCTCACTCTCCAATACTATCAAGATGGGTTGAATGTGGAAGAAATCGCTCGCAAAAGAAGCTTAAAAGTCTCAACCATCTATGAACATTTAGCTAAATTGCTGGAAGCGGGTTACGAAATTGATATTAATCAGTTAGTTTCTAAGAATAAACAGGAATATATTCGTTTAGCGATTAAAAAAGTGGGTGATCAATCCCTGAAAACTCTCAAAGAAAATCTGGGAGATAATTATAGTTATGAGGAAATTAAATTAGTTGTTGCTTGGCAAAGACGACTTTAAAAGCTATAGGAGAAGGGGAATTATAAATTATGAATTATGAAGTGGGGAAGTTTTTTCAGTGAACAGTAAACAGTGAACTGATAACTGATAACCGATAACTGATAACTGATAACTGATAACTGATAACTGATAACTGATAACTGATAACTGATAACTGATAACTGATAACTGATAACTGATAACTGATAACTGATAACTGATAACTGATAACTAGCAAACCCTATTTAGAGGACAAGCGTTCTTGAATTTTATTAATCGCCCAGCTTAAAATCGCCCCCGCAATTAAAATACTAATAGCAGGATTGAATAAAGGCAGCCAAAGACGCTGAAAAAGTTTAAATCCTAGGGGAACTCCTGTGGATTCACCGATAACAGCCACGGCAAACCAGAGAAAACCCGCTATTACCAAAAACACATCAAATATTAAGATTCTATTCAACCACTTGACAAATTGCTCTTTCATTGCATCAAAAACTTAGGTTATTTATACAGTTCATTCAGGAAAAAGTATAGCACTGTCACCTTAATCCCAAGCTCTCCAGAGCCAAGCGAGTCCGGCAGTAATGATTAAAACTTTAGTTAACCAATCTCCCCAGCGCACATATAAAGTTCTTGTATCCCGTCGATAAATTGTTTCGCTATGGATTTGATATCTATCCAGATCCGATAGCCAAAGCTGATTACCGTGGGGATCGACAAAAGCAGAATAACCCGTATTGGTGGCCCGGGCCATCCATCGATCGGTTTCGATCGCTCGCATGGTATCCTGAGCATGGTGTTGAGCGGGCATGGCGTGGCTATAATGGGCGTTATTAGAAGCAGTAATAATAAATTCGCCTCCTCTAGCAGTTTGACGGCGAAAATGTTCGGAAAAAGCCGATTCGTAACAAATGCCCACAATGATTTTACCGAAAGGACTGTCAATAATTTGAGCGGGATCTCCCGGGATTAAGTGCGCTTGCAAGGGAGAAAGGCGATCAACAATTCCGCCCAAAATTTCCTGAAAAGGAACGTATTCGCCTAAAGGCACGAGAATTACTTTATCATACCGACTAATCACCCGTCCCTCGCCATCAATGGTCAAGAGACTATTGTTATAACCCTTGTCCACCTTGCCAAATGCACCTAACCAGATCGGCGTTTTTTTGGCTAAAATTGCCGAATAAATCGAGCTATTATTAACTAAGTTCTCCCAATAGTAGGGTAAGGCGGTTTCAGGAGTTAAGACGGCATCTACTCCTTTATCGGCGAGAATTTGATAACCAGTGGTGTAACCTTCGAGTGCCTTTTGAAATCCTAGGGGCGAAAGTTTAATCGTGTTGGGAATATTGCCCTGAATTACGCCAATTTTTATCCCTAAATCCCTTGACTTTTCGATCGGTTTATGGTAAGTGTCCCATCCCCAGAGATGGAGGCTAAAACAAATAAGCAGGGGTAAAGAGAGAAAAGCGAGATTTTGCCGCGATTGACGGATTAGGAGCAAGCTTTCGGCGATTAAACCGTTAACTGCCACAATTGCCGCCGTTACCGTCGTAAAACCCGATAATTTGCCCAATTGCAGAATCAATAAATTATGGGGACTTTGGCTATAAGCAAGGGTAGTCCACCAGAGAGGGGATTGACTCCAGAGAAATTCTAACCCACACCAGAGGGCAGTGCCGATGAAAACCCGTAGGAGGGCATCGCTAAAAGATGACTGATTAACACTTTTGTTGACATAAAACATGACTAACGTCCAAGTTAGCACGATCGCCGTTCCCCAAAAAGTGATAAACAACCAACAAAATAGGGCAATTAACAAACTAGCTAACCAGGGGACACCCATCCACGTCATCGGGTGGATTCCCGTGATCCAGAATAAAGCCAGACCATGGTAGGCAAAACCCCAGCCAAAACCGTATAAAAGCTGTTTTTTTAGGGATTTTTCCCCTAATCTCACAATAATCCACAGGGGGACGAGAGAAATCCAAGCGAGTAACCACCAAGAAACCGGTGCCACTGTTAACCCCATCCCCACACCGGCCAAAATTGCCCAGAGAAAACGCACCATCTTTCACTCCAGTCAGGTTAAACTCGTCTGACCCACTAGATCAGAGTAGCTAGAGGGAAGACAAAAAACAAGAGAGACACAGAAGTTTTTCAGGACATCTACAATAGATCAGTTAGTGAGTAAAAAAGCCCCCCAATCAGATGCTATGGCACGCTATAGACTCAGATAAACAGGGAGATGGCAAATGTCACCCTTACCCTGAAAGTCTAAACTCGGACTGAATAAATGATTGAATACATGGATAATTTTAACCCCAAATTGACTACTCTGGCTCTTGTCTTGAATGTTGAGGAAAATCTCGAAGTTATTTTTGGGAAAATAGCTAGTATGAGCGCTCATCAATTGCGAGCGCGGCACTGTTCAATTATGTTAAGCTCTCCAGAGGAATTAAAGGGGGAAATTACCGATTATCTAGAAGTTTTTGCCCATTATGATGATCTATCACCTTTGGCTGCTCAAGAAATAATTAAACTCGATCAAGTTATTGCCGACAGTGTAGCGACTACAGGTAAACCTTTACTAATTAAGGATATCACTCGATCGCCATTTGCCAGTGCAGCCCGTTATCCCAAAAGCTCAAATAATAATAGTTTTATCTCCGTACCGATTATTCTTAATCAGCAGGTAATTGGAGTAATTAATCTCAGTTTTCCCCTAGATAAAAAACATTTTGAACCATTAGATTTAGAAATCTTGCAGTTATTCGCTCAACAGGCGGCCCAATCCCTGCAAATTTTTCATTTACAAGGGATATTAAAATCTCGTTTTGTGACTATGGCAGTGACTAGAGAAATAGCAGAAATTCAGTCCGAACATTCGATCGCTGTTCATCCTTATCCTCCGAAATTAGCCAAAATTGTCGCTAAAGCTTTTTTTAAAGAATTAACTCAGGCCGGTTTTGGAACCCGTCAAGTTATTGAGATTGCTAATGAGGTTTTGAATTTACTACAAAAGACTCTTAATAAACATAAAAATCGTCTGGAAGGAAAAGATTAAGCGCTAGTCAAGGGTTAAAATCGACTCACTTGCCACTCCGGTGCAGTGCCAAGAAGTAATTGAGATAGTTAACAGCTTAATTGACCGTTGTTTACTGATTACCGCTGCCATCCTGCCGTCCTAATTCATAGACACCGGAGGCAACACAGGCGAGAATACCGACACTAATCGGCCAACTTTTTCCTAAACTAATCTCGATTAACCAATCGGAGAAACCGCCGAGAATGAGAAAGGGAATAATACTAAAGATAGAGGCATAAAAAGCATTTTGAGATTCCCTGGCGACGCGAGTTTTTTCAAACTCCTCTAGGGAAGTGTAGAGGAAACGCTCGGCAAAATTAAACCAGCGATAGAAAATTTCTATAAACCAATTTCGCACCCCAGCTAACCCCAAATATAATGCTAAAGACCAGAGACAGCTACCGGCAATAAAGGCCGGGGAAATATTGATAGTGAAGGGCAGAAAGTCGATTACCATAAATGAGAGCCACAGAAGTGGTAAATTTGAGCGAACGGCTTGATCGATCTTAACAAGTCTTGACCCTTGCACCAAAGAGATGAAAATTCTTCAGATTGTTCCTTCGATTTCCCTTGTTTACGGTGGCCCCAGTCAAATGGTACTCGGTTTGTCAGCGGCCTTGGCCCAACAGGGCCAAGAGGTGACTATTATTACCACCGATTCCAATGGTGACACGGGACAAGCACCCCTAGATGTGCCTTTAGGGGTCCCTGTTAGTCAAAATGGCTATCAAATCTATTATTTTCGCTGTTCTCCCTTTCGGCGCTATAAATTTTCCCTTGATCTGTTTACTTGGTTGGCTAATAGGGCAAAAGATTACGATATCGCCCATATTCACGCTTTATTCTCCCCCGTGAGCAGTATATCGGCTTCGATCGCTCGTTATCGTCAACTGCCCTATATTCTCCGTCCCCTAGGCACCCTCGATCCGGCAGATTTGCAAAAAAAACGGCAACTTAAACAAATATATGCCAATTTTCTAGAAAAACCCAATTTAGCGGCGGCGGCGGCAGTTCATTTTACCAGTCAGCAGGAGTGTCAAACTGCTGAAAGATTTAATATAAAAACTAAGGATATTGTCATCCCCCTAGGGGTAGATTTTTTTAACCCACAAGCTTTACCAGTAACGGGTTTTGATCTTCCCGAAAATAAACCGATCATTCTCTATATGTCCCGTCTTGATCCGAAAAAAGGTCTAGATTTATTGCTGCCCAGTTTAGAAAGGTTGTTAGAAAAGGGTCTAGATTTTCATTTCGTCTTAGCAGGTGGTAATCCCCAGGATCGAGACTACGAAAATCGCATTAAAAATCAGATCGAGCGGTCAATATTGGGCAAAAATACGACAATTACCGGATTTGTCACCGGAGAAGTCAAAAATAGCCTCCTCGCTAGGGCCGATTTATTTGTTTTACCTTCCTACTATGAAAATTTTGGCATCGCAGTGGCAGAAGCTATGGCCGCCGGAATTCCTGTGGTGATCTCGGATCGGGTGGATCTGTATCCTGCGGTGGCAGCAGCGGCTGCGGGATGGGTGACAGCTTGTCAGCTTGAGGATTTAACTAATACTTTGGCAACGGCTATCACTAATCCTGAAATTCGCCAACAAAGGGGGAAAAATGCCAAGGATTTAGTCTTAAACCAATATAGTTGGTCGGCGATCGCTGAACAGCTGTTAACTGTCTATGAAAATCTAGACAGACGGATTAAGATTTAGGCCATGAGGATAACCAGCACTAAAAATGCCAGTAGGGTTAAACCTGATTGCAGAAAGACGGGAAGCGCAAAAGAGTTCATAACAGTAGCTCACTTTCTAGGGATGGCTCTATTTCCAATATACGCTTTCATCTCCGCTAATTCCTCTTATTTCCGTCCCCAATGTCATCATCTCATCATTTAAGTAGGTAGGCGTTAAAAATTATCAGACACCACCCTTATCAAGGGGGGACTATAGGGTAGGGTTGATTCATGAATCAACCCTACTATGAATCAACCCTACTATGAATCAACCCTACTATGAATCAACCCTACTATGAATCAACCCTACTATGAATCAACCCTACTATGAATCA
>SFAU01000291.1 GCA_007096045.1 Microcystis novacekii Mn_MB_F_20050700_S1
AGCCTTCAAGGGTGTGAGATGTAACCAAAAGCCAACGCCTGACAGTAATAGTCAGGATATGCTAACAGGTTACGGTTTGTCTGTAAGGATAGAGTCTAGTAGGAGTCTATATGACGAAATCGAGAGAAGGTAAAGGGTTCGGGAAACCGAAAACCACGGTGAAAGTCTCATGCACGGTTCTGAATGGGAGGGGAGGTCGGTGACGACCTTCTCGACCCCTAATCAGTATTCAATGGCAGTTTTCTGCTGTCTTTTCACTGATTACTGTTTACTGTTTACTGATCACTGAAAAGTCCCCATGTCCGAATCTCGTCGCTTACAGTTTACCCCCGATCTGGAAATTTGCCGTATTTTGAACGGAATGTGGCAGGTTTCAGGATCCCATGGTTTGATCGCACCCCAAAAGGCGATCCCTAGTATGTTCTCCTATCTAGATGCCGGTTTCACCACTTGGGATCTGGCCGATCATTACGGTCCGGCTGAAGATTTTATCGGTGAATTTCGTCGTCAATTAGTTGCTCAAAGGGGCATTGATGCTTTAAATAATCTGCAAGCTTTCACTAAATGGGTTCCCCGTCCGGGTAAAATGACTAAGGAAATAGTCGCAAAAAATATCGCTATTTCCCTGCGTCGCATGGATGTGGATAGTCTCGATTTATTGCAGTTTCACTGGTGGGATTATCGCGATAAAAATTATCTAGATGCCTTATATTTTTTAGGAGAATTACAACAGGAAGGCAAAATTAAACACCTAGCCTTGACTAATTTCGACACGGAACATTTAAAAATTATTCTCAGCGCCGGGATTAAAATAGTCTCCAATCAAGTCCAGTTTTCCCTAATTGATCGCCGTCCCCTCGTCAAAATGGCGCAATTTTGCCAAGAACATAACATCTATCTCCTAGCCTATGGTACTCTAGCAGGAGGCTTATTAGGAGCTAAATATCTCGGTCATCCTGAACCTAATGCCATGAGTCTCAATACCGCTAGTTTACGGAAATATAAAAACATGATCAATGCTTGGGGAAACTGGCAATTATTCCAAGAATTATTAACTGTTCTTAAAGCGATCGCTGATTCCTATCACGTCACCATTCCTAATGTGGCAGTGCGTTACGTTCTCGAACAAAAAGCCGTAGCTGGAGCAATTATTGGGGTGCGTTTGGGTGTTGCTGAACATATCCAAGAAAATGCCCGTATTTTCGATTTCCAATTATCCCCCCAAGACTATCAAAAAATTGATCATGTCTTGCAAAAATCCCGGGATTTATTGCAGTTAATCGGTGATTGCGGTGATGAGTACCGTCGTTAACTGAAAAGGTCAATAGTTCTATCCC
Organism: Microcystis novacekii Mn_MB_F_20050700_S1; assembly: GCA_007096045.1. Taxonomy (GTDB): domain Bacteria; phylum Cyanobacteriota; class Cyanobacteriia; order Cyanobacteriales; family Microcystaceae; genus Microcystis; species Microcystis novacekii. Next base: position 1,338 of record SFAU01000291.1, read on the forward strand.
TATTCAATCCCTATGTCGAGGAAAAGTTGTCTATAAGTAGGTAGGTGTTAAAAATTGTCAGATCCCCCCCCCTTAATAAGGGTAGGGTCGTTTCATTCTCTCATCGGAATAAATATCTGAAAATTTGTCAAAACGCCGTGCTTTGTAGGTTGATTTATCAATCAACCTACTATGAGAGCAAAAACCTGCACTTCCCTGCTCTTCGGAAAATGAATCAACCCTGGGGGGTTGGGTAGGGTTGATTCATGAATCAACCCTACTATGAATCAACCCTAACCCTTAATAAGGGGGGATCAAGGGGGGATATGCACCCCCCTTATTAAGGACTGATCACTGATGACTGATAACTGATAACTGACGACTGAAAAGAGGCTAATGATGAGATTTGAACAACCAATACCCGATGATCCCGCTAATCAATGGCGCTATCAATTAGATCAATTTGTGCAAGAAAATCAACGGGAATTAGCCGGTTTAATGTGGGGTTTACTCTCGGAATGGGGAGAAGATGCTCAAGAAACCTTGGGCATTGATCTTAAACCCCGGCCCCATTTTGTCTGTTGTTCTAGGGAGTCCCTAGAGAAATTAAATCGCAAGGTTAATTCCAAAATTCAAGAGATGCTTGGGATTATTTATCGCTATAATCCTAGGGAAGAAGTGGCTATAGTCGCTATCGGTGATGGTCAGGTAAAATTGATTTATTTTCAACCAGATCTTTCCCCTCCTGAATGTTTTGATCGCCTCGAAGTGGATCTGGATACCCTCATTCAACAGTTAGAGTCCAAAATGCTGACGGAAATCCAATCTTTCCCAATTTGATGCCGATTGCCAGCGCAAAAAGTTGGCAGGTTGTCCCACCGATAAACCTGCTAATCCGATCGCTTTTCTGGGGGATTCTGTCCCTAGAAGAATCGCTGTTTCTAAATCACATATTCCCCAGTTAACTAAATTGGCTACTCCTTGTAATAAGGGTAAGGTTGTCCCCGCTAAAGTACCATCAAAAAGTCTGGCTGTTCCCTGTTTGACTTCAATTTCTCTCTCGTCCCAAGGATAGACACCATCCCCTAAACCAATCGGTGCTAAAGCATCACTAACTAAGAAAATTCCTTGATGATAATTACTGGCTTTTAGTAATAATTCTATCATGGTTGGATGGATGTGTTGACCATCGGCAATTAACCCACAATAGACATCGCGATTGATAATTGCTTCCCCTAATAAACCCGGTTGACGATGGTGTAAAGGAGGCATGGCATTGAAGGCATGAGTAACCATTTTTGCCCCCTGTAAAAAGGCTTTTTTGGCTATTTCTTGACTCGCTTGCGAATGTCCTAAACTGACGGTAATCCCTCGATCGCTTAGGTATTTAATCACTGTACCGCTACTATCTAATTCGGGGGCTAGGGTGATAATTTTTATGATCGATAAGTATTCCCCAAAGATTTTATCTACTGTTTCTATACTTGGGGTTAAAAGATATTGTCCCGGATGCGCTCCCCTTTTTTCATAGTTTAAAAATGGTCCCTCTAAATGTACTCCTAAAACCTGGGCGCTCCCTCGATTTTCCTGTTTCTGTTTCTTGATATATTTGGCAATTACTGAGAGGGATTTTTGAAATTTCTCCACAGACGTGGTGACTAGGGTGGGAAGATAACCATCAATTCCTTGATTCCCAAGATAATCGCTAATCTTATCTAACTTTTCTAGATCTGTTATTTCTAAGTCGGGAAATGCTAATCCTAATCCTCCGTTGATCTGTAAATCTACTCCTCCTAACGATAGCCAATCCCCTTCCATATCGATAATCTTTTCCCCTCTTGTCTTTCCCACCATCTCCGTGATTCTCTCGATCTTTCCCGCAGCATTTATCTCTATTTGTTGTCGATCCTGATAGGCGGGAATTCTAGCGTTAATTAGGGTTATCATAGCAGCAGAAAACTAATTTTTTTTTTATTATAATCTCAAAAAAAAACTTTTTTTTTGATGATGCTTGACAAGGGAGCATTTTTGTGAGATACTTTTTTATATAATGGGAATCTGTGCGTTTAGAGTAAGGTGGTCATGTCCAATTATATAAAAACTGATCATAAAAAAATAATACCATAACCTGACCGCTCTCTGTCCAGAGATTGCAAAAATACTTGACAAAATAATTACAGCCTTTCTCTGGGGGTTCTTAGGAGGGAGTGACTGTCAATAGCAGCAGAAAACTAATTTTTTTTTTATTATAATCTCAAAAAAAACTTTTTTTTTGATGATGCTTGACAAGGGAGCATTTTTGTGAGATACTTTTTTATATAATGGGAATCTGTGCGTTTATCTACAAGTTTTTAAATCCAATTATATAAAAACTGATCATAAAAAAATAATACCATAACCCGCCCGCTCTCTGTCCAGAGATTGCAAAAATACTTGACAAAATAATTACAGCCTTTCTCTGGCGGTTCTTAGGAGGGAGTGACTGTCAGAAGGAAAGGCTTGTCCTATAATAAAATTAAGACCTTATAAAAACTACCTTTTTAGCCATAAAAGAGTAGCAATTTTAGTCTTGTCAGGGATTAGGGAGGGGTGTGTGTTTTTTAGAAACATAGGGAAACAGACTCAAGAACCGCGTCGTATTATTATCGGAGATGTGCATGGCAGTTTTCAGACACTTTTGCGACTATTAAACCGAGTTGCTCCCGATAGTGAGGATGAGGTTTATTTTCTGGGAGATTTAATTGATCGAGGACAGCAGAGCTTAGAAGTGGTGGATTTTGTCATCAAAAATAACTACCAATGTCTCCTAGGCAATCATGAATATATGCTCTTAAAAGCTCTGACAGGAAAAGAAGTTTCCGAAAAATGGTTAAACGGCTGGATCGAGAGTGGTGGGGCGGCGACACTACTAAGTTATAATAACAATATACCCGCCGAGCATATCAATTGGTTTCAATCCCTACCCGCTTATTTAGACCTAGGAGATATTTGGTTAGTTCACGCGGGAGTCCACCCAGAATATCCCCTTGAACAGCAAACAAACGAGCAGTTTTGTTGGATTAGAAACGAATTTCATACCATGACCCAACCCTATTTCAAGGATAAACTAATTATCACAGGTCATACTTTAACCTTTACCTTTCCCGATGTCAAACCGGGGCAACTAGCTCGCGGCAGCGGTTGGCTAGGCATTGAAACTGGAGTTTATCATCGCCAAAGTGGTTGGTTAACTGCTTTAGATTGGACAAATCAATTAGTTTATCAAGTGCGGGATCAAGATAAAAATTGTCGCACGATCTCTTTAGAAAAAGCGGTGGTTAATCTAGACCTTGACAAGATTACTCGCTACTCCTCCGGGGAAAGCTCATCTAAAGCGCTGAATCTTTAATGGTGATCAGAAAAGAGAAACGATAAAACCAGAAGGATCGGTTAAAATGGTTGATAATCTGATTAATACCCTTTGCTAATGACCCTTGAACTCTTATACCAAGCTTTCATCGAAACAATTCAACGTCCTGACCATGAGATAAATCTAGCTCGGGCAGCCCTACAAATAGCCAATTTTGAATATCCCCGTCTCAATATTGATCACTATTTAAATAAGATAAACTTAATGGCTGACGAGGTAAAAAAACGTTTACCAGATAGATTATATCCCTTAAAAATAGTCAAGGTTATCAATCAATATTTGTTTGAAGATTTACAATTTACTGGTAATACCCAAGAATACTATGACCCCCGCAATAGCTACTTAAATGACGTAATTGATCGCCGCACGGGTATTCCGCTCACTCTCTCGATCATCTATTTAGAGATTGCCAAAAGGATCGATTTTCCTATGGTAGGAATTGGTATGCCAGGCCATTTTATTATCCGTCCCGATTTCGAGGAAGTGGAAATTTTTGTCGATCCCTTTCACGGTGGTGAAATCCTATTTAAACAGGACTGTCAAGAAAGATTAAGTCAAATTTATCAACAGCCAGTTAAATTAGAAGAACATTTTCTCAATATTGCTACCAATCAGCAAATTTTATTACGTTTGTTGACTAATTTAAAATATATTTACCTGAATCGTCAACAATGGTCTCAGACAATTCGGACAATAGATCTACTACTTTTGCTCATTCCTAATCATCCCCTAGAGCTGCGCGATCGAGGTTTAGTTTACTATCAAATTGGACAACTCAGCCAAGCGCAACAGGATTTAGGCTTCTATCTCGCTCTCCTACCCAACGCCCTGGATGCGGAATCCATTCGACAATTATTGCAAAAAATTAACTCTTAAGTCCTCAGGAGTCATACCAAATCCGTTTTTAATAGTGTGATTAACTCACAAGTTATGGATTGTTCCTCCCCGCTCCCTTCTCCATTTACTAAGACAACTAAATAATTGTTTAATCGGTAATTCTTGAGGAAATCTAAAATCAGAACTCAATCGGCAAAAAGGGTGAGAGAATAAAAACATAGTTCAGAGAGTAGAGGATATCAAGACAAGCTTTACAGTCGTAAAATCCACAATTCGGGCTAGTTGGAGGCTGATAACTGACTTTCAGAAAAGCGGATTAAATTTAGTAGAAAAAAATCGCACTAATCTGTCAATCTACTGAAAAAAAGAGAGAAAACTTATGTTTTGTGAACAATGCGAACAAACCGCTAGTGGTAATGGTTGTCATCAGTGGGGAGCCTGTGGAAAAAGTCCTGAAGTCAACGCTGTTCAAGACTTATTAGTTTATTGTCTGCGGGGATTAGCATTGGTGGTTTTAAAAGCCAAAGAAGCGGCAATATCTACTCGCAAAGCCGATATTTTTACCTGTGAGTCGCTTTTCGCCACCATGACCAATGTTAACTTTGATCAACGACGTTTTACTGATTATATTCAGCGTTGTTTAGAGATTCGGGAAAATTTAAAAGCACAATTGGGATCACTGGACTGGTCTGCACTTGCTAACTATCAGCCTAACTTTAATGAGAGCCTAGTCAGCCAAGGTCAAGAAGTATCCTTAGAACTAATTGAAAAAGTGCAAGACATCGATATTTTTTCCCTAAAGTTAACCGCTATCTACGGAGTTAAAGGTCTGGCTTCCTATACTTTCCACGCTCAGGAATTAGGTCAAGAGGATGACTCGGTTTATCAGGTTATCCAAGAGACTTTAGCGGCGATTAATCGCACCGATTTAAACCTGAATGATTGGGTGGCAATCTGTCTAAAAGTTGGGGCAGCAAACCTGCGGGCCATGGAATTATTAGATCAAGGTCATACCGAAACCTACGGTCATCCCATACCGACAAATGTTCCCTTAAATCCGCGTCTAGGTAAAGCTATTTTAGTCTCTGGCCATGATATTAAACAATTGGCAGCTTTACTGGCACAAACCGCCAATACTGGCATAACAGTCTATACCCACGGAGAATTATTACCCGCTCACGGTTATCCAAAACTAAAAGAAAAATATCCCCATCTCTACGGTCATTATGGAACCGCTTGGCAAAATCAAACTAAAGAATTTGCTAAGTTTCCGGGGGCAATAGTTTTAACTACTAATTGTCTCATGCCCCCCCACGAAAACTATGAAAGTAAACTCTTTACCCTCGGACCTGTGGGTTATGCCCATATTAACCGCTTAGAAACAGTGGACGGTGCGATCGATTTTAGTCCCGTGATTGCTAAAGCGCAGTCATTGCCCGGATTTACTGAAATAAGCGAACCTCGGCAGGTAATGGTGGGATTTGCCCACAATACCGTCCTCAGTGTCGCTGATACGGTGGTTGATGCCCTTAAACAGGGTAAAATCCGTCACTTCTTCCTGGTTGGGGGCTGCGATGGGGCAAAACCCGATCGCAATTACTACACCGAATTCGTGGAACAAGTTCCCGAAGATTGCATCGTTTTAACTCTTGCCTGTGGAAAATTCCGCTTTTTCGACAAACAATTAGGTACTATCGAAGGATTACCCCGGCTGATGGACGTGGGACAATGTAACGATGCCTATAGTGCCATCAAAATCGCCCTAGGATTAGCCAACGCTTTTAACGTTAGCGTCAATGAGATTCCCCTCTCCCTAATTATCTCTTGGTACGAACAAAAAGCGATCGCTGTACTGCTCACCCTGCTGCATCTAGGTATGCAAAATATCCGTCTGGGACCAACTTTACCGGCATTTATCTCCCCTAACGTCCTGAAATTCCTCGCCGATACCTATCACCTGCAGCCGATTACCACCCCCGCAAAAGACTTAGCTGATTGTCTAAGTTAAAACTTTCTGTAAAAATCCCACCCTTGGCCACAAATTGTGGCCTATGGGAAGGAGAGGGATATTATCCTCAAGGAGAATAATTTTTATGTCCGTAATCACTTTAAGCATTGATGGTAAAGATGTAGCGATCGAAGCAGGTTCGCGAGTTCTCGCAGCCGCTAGTCAGGTAGGAATAAAAATTCCCGCCCTCTGTCATCTGGATGGGGTTTCCGAAGTGGCTGCCTGTCGCTTATGTTTGGTAGAAATTGAAGGTATTAATAAATTATTACCCGCCTGTGTAACGGAAGTGGCGGAAGGAATGGTGGTTCATACCGATACCCCAAAACTGAAAGAATATCGCCGCATGACGGTGGAATTATTATTCGCTGAAGGCAATCACGTTTGTGCGGTTTGTGTGGCTAATGGTAACTGTGAATTGCAAGATTTAGCCATCGAAGTGGGTATGGATCATAGTCGTTTTCCCTACCGTTTTCCCAAGCGAGAAGTGGATATTTCCCATCCTCTTTTTGGTATTGATCATAATCGTTGTGTTCTCTGTACCCGTTGTGTGCGAGTCTGTGATGAAATTGAAGGCGCGCACGTTTGGGATCTGGCTTATCGCGGCGAAAAAGATAAAATTATTGCGGGAATGGATCAGCCTTGGGGCAGCGTTTCTGCCTGTACTTCCTGCGGCAAATGTGTTGCAGCTTGTCCAACCGGGGCAATATTCCGCAAGGGTTCCGCCGTTTCCGAAAAAGAGGAAGATCGATCGAAGTTGGAATTTTTAGTTAACGCTAGGACTGAACACCAATGGACGCGTTAAACTAACCGATGAGGGGTGATAGTGATCGATGGGCGCATTTAGATATCTACGAGCAGAAATTAACCGCCAAGGTAAGGGAGGACTATGATCAGATTATGGGTAATAATCAAGATATCCTAGGGATTGCTGCCCAATACGAAATCTCGGAAATCGATATCCGACGCGCCAAGGATTGCGCTTTTGGATCGGGAGTGTCTCGATATCAATTTTTTCCCGAAGGTTTAATGGTAGCAGCTTGGCGAAGACTCGCTGGCGCTCAAGGGAATAATCTTGATCGGATGTTTCTCAATCATGAAATCTACGAATCTGACTTAGTGATTAATCGGGGCTTTTCGCAGCAACAAGCGCATTTACTGGCACAAAAACAATATCCTTGGTCCGATTCAATTCAGCAAACGAGATAATTATGACCACATCACCCGAATCGCAATTTCTGCAAGCCCTAGAAATGTGTCAGTCTCTCTCCAATTTGACGGCGCAATTTTCTAGTATTCCTTGTCGGATAATTGAAATTTTGTCTGATGTCAGTCAAGAGCCTAGGGTTTTGTATTCGCTCTTAATTAAATATTCTAGAGAAGTGGATTCCGCTTTAGTTGCCCTAGATATTTATGCCAAGAATGCTGATAATTGGCGAGTAAAAGATCGAGATAAAACCTGTTCTCTTGGTTTTGGAGTAAAAGACCATTGCACGATTTTAAGCTGTTTGCTCAATTTCGGCAAATGTCCTTTTTCTTTTATTTCCTATACGGGAAATTTTGCATCGGAGGCGATTATTTTTGAGCTATTTAAAGACTGGAAAAATCTAGATTTAGCTCCTTTCTTTGAGGAAAAAATGCAAGAGTTTATCCAGGAGGCAAAAATAGCTTAAAAGAGAATTTCTTTTTGTTTGATCCTTTTGACCAAATTGCAAATCAGCCCAAAAATACCAACCCTTAAGGAATTAAAATTATGTCTAAAATTCGCTTTGCTACTGTCTGGTTAGCCGGTTGTTCGGGATGCCATATGTCCTTCCTCGATTTGGATGAATGGCTGTTAGAATTAGCCGAAAAAGTTGACGTGGTGTATAGTCCCGTCGGCTGCGATCTGAAAACCTATCCCGAAAATGTCGATGTCTGTTTAGTGGAAGGAGCGATCGCTAATCAGGATAATTTAGAACTAATTCATCTAGTCCGTCAAAATACCAAAACCGTCGTTTCTTTTGGTGATTGCGCCGTGACTGCTAACGTTCCCGCTATGCGGAATATGTTAGGAACTGCCGATCCCGTGCTAAAAAGGGCTTATTTAGAGTTAGGAGATAACACCCCTCAACTACCAGAAGAACCCGGTATCGTTCCCGAATTATTAGATCAAGTGCTGCCCGTTCATCAAGTCATTCCCATCGATATTTTTATGCCGGGTTGTCCCCCCGATGCGGACAGAATTCGCCAGACATTGATTCCGATTTTAAAAGGGGAATTACCCGTGATGGCAGGGCGAGAAATGATTAAATTTGGTTAATTGAATGGCCCCGTCGACATCATGGTGTAAAGTGTTCGTAAATGTGACATTTTGGGCGCAGACGATGCGCCCCTTATATAGCGGAAAAAAATCGACGTAACTACTATAACTCGGTTTATTAACGAAGAAAATAAACTATAGCGATAATAATACTCAGAATTACCACAGTCTGGCGCAGATAACTAGGAGAGATAATTCTGGCTAGTTTTCCCCCCAATAAACCCCCAATTAAAGAGCCAATTGCTACCACTATCGCCGCCGACCAATATACCTGATTAGAAAAGAGGAAAAACCAAGATGCCGCCACGTTAACCACCAAAGAAAGCAACTGTTTTAAAGCATTTAATCTCGTGAGATTATCCTTGAGAAATAAGCCCAAAATTGCTAACTCAATCACACCTAAACCCGCTCCAAAATAACCACCATAAATTGAAGCGAGAGCGATGGGTAAAACCGCCAAAATTTCTGGGATATGACCATTTTCGTCCCCCTGTCGCCGCTGCAGCCAAGAGCGTAAAGTATCTTGAAAAGCCAATAAAGCCGCCGCTAAAAGAATCAGAAAAGGAATCAGGCGCTCAAATACTTGATCACTACTATTTAACAGCAAAATACCACCGATAATGCCGCCAATAACTGCCGATGGTAGTAATAACCGAATCCGTTTTTGTTGCCCGTGCAGGTCTTTTTTTTGGGCGAGGGTTGCCCCCAGATAGCCGGGGCATAAAGCAACGGTATTAGTCACATTTGCCATCACCGGTGGGATACCCACCGCCATCAGCGTCGGAAAAGTAATCAGACTACCGCCACCGGCAAGAGCATTAATTAAGCCGGCAGCCACAGCAGCGAGTGCCAAGAAGCCATACTGAATAGGCGTGAGCATTTAGGCGTTAGGGATAGTAATTAGGGCTAAATCAATTTTTTCCTCGTCAACTTGCTTAATTTCGGCTCTAATTCCTGGGCCAAAGTATCTTTCGATTTTTTCCTGTTTTGCCAGCCACTTTTCTAGGGGTAAAAGGGGCGATTCAAATTCTAGGGTGAGACAATAGGCGGAATCAACAGCAGTTTCACGAATTCCTACTAAAGTCGGTCTTTCCTCGTCTGTGGGGCTTAATCCCAGCTTTTCTAGGGCTTCATCCAGATGCACTTCCTGTCCGTAGCGATAGCGGGTGACATCGTTGCGAAGTTTGGTTTGGGTGACAGTAGCCTGTTGTTGGCGCAATTGCAAGATTTCGGGGCTAGTGGGTTGACTGAAGGGGATAGGTTTGATTTCTGAGGCTTTTAGGGCTAAACCTCCCAATAATAACGGTAATCCGTAGAAAAACCCCGCTAAATTGACCGTGGCGTTACCTTGGGCATAACCGATGATCCCGATAACCGTTAAAATACTGCCTAAAATTAAGCCAAAGTATGATAGTCTAATTTTTCTGAGCATGAAATAATTTTTTTCTTGGGTACGCTAATCCTTTAGAGATTATACAACTCAAAAGAATCTTTTTTGCAGAGGGGCGGTAGGGAGATTTTTCAGTTATCAGTAAACAGTCATCAGTGAAAAGAAAACGACGAACTTGCCACTTAACAAGTAAGTAATCTCAATTAATTGTTAGATAGTGGGACAGGCTTCTGGTTTTTTGTATTTTATCTTTAATTGTAACCAGCTACTTAGTTGATGATAGGTGGTGCGTTACGACGGATTGTTAGCTTCAAGTCAAAACAGGAATTTTGGCCGTCTAACGCACCCTACCTTTTACTGTATTTTATCCTTAATTGTAACCGGCTACTTACTGATAGCTGCCTTTTGCCTATTGCCGACGTGCGCGCAATTTCTCAATTAATTGAGATAATTTCTCGTCAGAAGCGGCAGTAATAAAGTCTAATTTAAACTTTTGTCCCTGACTGAGATATTCTGCATAACTAGACAGAAGAAAAGGACGAAACTTTTCATTATCAGCAATATAAACTTCAAAAAAAGCCACCAATAAAGCCCCCGTATAATCCTCGATTAAATTTTGATTAGGCAAAGTGATATCGACCACAGACTCCAGGGTTTTCTGCATTCCTGCATCCAATTCCGTAAAATTTACATGAGCTTGTCCCTCGACCATGGCCAGATATTTATCCAGAGTTTTTAACCAAGTAAAAGAAATGGCCTGTTCAAAAATCGGATTAGCTGCCGGGTCATAACTTCCTGAAGCCAAGAGGACAGGAATCGAGATTTTGCTTAAACCTTTTTCCCCAAAAATACTGCGGTTAACGGGATTAGCTGCAAAGACAGCCATGACTCGTTCATCGCGAAAATTATAGACCTGTCTAGGCAATTCCAGGGCGCGACATTCCAGTAAAAGTGCGATATTAATCCCGGAATAAGGACGGTTACAATCTTTAGCAAGATTATCAAAATCGATTGACGCACCGGCAATAGCAATGGCAGTATAACCTCCGAAGGAATGACCCGCTACTCCCACATTAGTTAGGTTAAGTTTACCTTGAAATTGACTAGCATTACGTCTTGCTAATTCATCGATGACAAAGCTAATATCTTTGGGTCGGTTAATAAACTCATCTCGATCAAAAATATTGCGATAATACCCGGCTAACATCCCTTGTAGGTATTTGATATCACTGCCGGGGTGTTGCGGTGCCGCAACTAAAAATCCGTAGGAAGCTAGATGTTCAATTGCTTGGGCATAATCTTCCGGTCGCGAGGCTAATCCGTGGGAAAAAATAATTACAGGTGTTTGGCCTTCTCGGAAAGTTTGCGGGATATAAACATCCACATATAAACTGCGATTGCGACTGCTATCGGTTAGGTTCCAAACTTCTTTTTTTACCTGAAAGCTACTGCGCTGACGCAGATCGGGTAAACTGGCATAATTAATCGCTGGTTTAACGGCGGCCGCTTCCTCGGCCGTCCAGAGGCGCATATCTTTGGTAAATAATTCAGATACATAGATGGCATAATCGAGGGCTTTAGCTAATCCGAGGATTTCTTCCCCCTGTAACTGGATATTATTGGGGAATTTTTTCAGGACGTTTAAAAGGGTTAATCCTCCCGGCTCAAAAGCGGCACTAACAATCGCACCCCGCAGGGCATATTTACCATTAATTCCCCCTTGAATGGTGATGCCTTTGCCCAAACGAGAGAGCATATCAGCACCCATCACAGTATTAAAGAAACGAGATAGTAAAACAGGATCGATGTCAATTTTTGTTAATAAAGCTTCACGAAACTGCTCTCTTGCTTCGGGAGTTGCTCTGGCCAGAAATCTTTTTAAATTAGCATCGATCTTTCCTTCTTTAGCAAAGGTTTCTAGGGATGCTACCGATACGGAAAAGACGAGGGGAGTATAGACAAATTCAATTTCTTCGGCGGCTTTTAGGGGTAAAGCGGTCATACCCGCGGCGAAAAGACCTAGGAGAAAAGCTCGCAGCCGACGGGTGGGATTATTTCTGGGAAAACGACCTGGTAAACTATGGCTAATCATGCAGTTTTTGGCTAGGGTGGATGACAACAAGTGAACTACTCTCAAGGTCGTTGAGAGCTTCCTATTTCACGGGGGATTGCCTCAAGACGGACTTACGCCCAGCTTTTGGTCTTACATCCCCTCTATAGGCAGTATCGCACTTTTCCTAACGACAATACCCTTCGACGTAGCTCAGTACAAGTATCCGTAAGGCCTCATTTTTGATATTTATTGCCGCATTTATGTCCCGGTCATGGATTGTTTTACAATGCACACAAGTCCAATTTCTAACCTCAAGCGGCAAACTACCCACTTGATTTAGACAGACATTACAAGTTTTAGAACTAGGGAAAAACCTATCAACTTCGATATAGGTTTTTCCTTCCCATTCTGCCTTGTATTTAAGCATTGTACAAAACATCCCCCAACCACAATCACTAATAGCCTCAGCTAAATTATGATGGCGTTCCCTGCCTTTAACATTGAGATTTTCTACCGCAATAACTTGGTTTTCGTTAACTATCTTACGGGATAGTTTGTGCAGAAAGTCCTCACGACATCTTGAAATTTTAGAATGGACTTTAGCTACTTTA
>SFAU01000292.1 GCA_007096045.1 Microcystis novacekii Mn_MB_F_20050700_S1
TCGATCCTTGTACAGCAACATTTTTGAAGATTATCAACTACTAATAAATAATTAACTGAAAGTCCCTCCCATTATTGTTTCTATCGTTTGTTTTCGGATTTATGCAAGAGGTCTAATAAGGTTTATGAACGAGAGAAAAGCTCTTGTGCTTTCAATAAATACCTGCCTGAAAAAGCCTTAAGCAGATAATCTATCCGCCCGCGTAAAATTTCTACCTTGGTGACAATCGTAAGGGCGACTTCCTCATCTTGTAAGCTTTCTAAGCGATTGATGACGTTAGTGTTGCCAGCGTGGAGATGAGTTAAAGTATCCGTGTCAAGAAGATACATCATCTTCAGTTTCCGAACGTCCCCTTGCTTGGTAAATAGAGTCTCTTAGGTCAGCAAGAGAACTATCATCACTTAAAGTACCTGCCTGTTGCAGAAAAATAGCTTTACTATTTGGCGCAGAGTTAGAAGGGGATGAAATCTTCAAGGTTTTAACCTCTTCCTCTAATAAAGTATCGCTGCTTAATTTTTCTGGTTTTGGAGTAACTGCCATAATTGCTCCTGGTTATTTATTAACATTAGCTTCTCTCTCGATGCGGCTATTTTTCTATGATATGCCGTGACGCGGTTCTAGCTTATCTGAACGGTCATTCCTTAAATAAATGACATTGGGACAATGAATCGAGTTACGATGTAAACAGTGTAATTAAAGGTTGAAAAAATTTATGTCCCAAGTTGTTAGTACCCGACTCCCCGACCGCACAGCAGAAAGACTCAAACGGTTTGCCCGCCGATTAGGAAAAACCCCTAGTGAAACCAGCGCAATTTTAATTGAGGAATCTCTCAGAGAAAGCGAGTTCCCCTATATTGAATTTCGCCATTCTCCTTTGGGGCGGCAACCCTACCTCAAAAACTCCAGTTTGGCTCTATGGGAAGTAATTCAAATTGCTCAAAGCTACGCACTAGATGAAGAAAAAACGGCGGCACATTTTCATCGACCCCTCGAATGGGTACGCTCTGCTTTGCTCTATGCCGAAGCCTATCAGTCAGAAGTGCAAACTGCGATCGCCGATGCTCAAATCCTCAATGAAACGACGATAAAACGACTCTTACCCCAATTGGAAACGATTACGGTTTCTCCTGATTCCCCGCTCACGAGCGGGGAATAGCTAAAATGCTATCTTTTTTATTAGATGAACATATTTCTCCGACGGTTGCCCAACAAATTAGTTGCAAACGTCCAGAAATCCTAATTTTTCCCTTAATCACCTGGCAAGAAGGTCGGTACTTGGGTGATTCGGATGAAATCATCTTAAAAGCGGCAACGGTCGCCCAGTTAACTCTAGTAACATACGACCAGAACACTATTCCCCCGCTTTTGTGCGAATGGGGAGAAGCTCAGAAAAGTCATAGTGGCGTTATTTTTATCGATTATCAGTCCATTCCCCCTAGCAATTTTGGTCTTTTGGTTCGTTCGCTTTTAGCCTTATGGGAGCTGCAAGGCAAGCGGGATTGGACAAACCGACTTGTTTATTTGAAGCCAAAAATTTGATTCGTTTGGGCATAATCGGGGTTAAACAATAGTTAACCATCAGGCTTCGGTTGAACAATCTTCGCCGTCACCGTCCCCACCGCCTACTGCTCTTTGAGGACAGCGATCGCACCATCAATCCCCAAATACTCCAAACTAACCGTCTGGTATTGGTCAGGCTGAATCGGCAACTTAACCTCTTCGGGGAAGTCCACAGTCAGGGAACCACTGAGGTAGATAGCAGCATTAGGATAAGCCGATTGTAATTCTAGAAGGGCTGTCACAGCGTCTTCATTATTAAATCTTAAAGTCCTAACCTGAGTCGTCGCCGCTTCCCCAACCTCAGTAGTCAGCTTAGACGTAAGAATCTGCTCATTCCTCTTATAGGAGAGCGATCGCTGTACTCCAATCCCCTAGTAAAAAGTGACCGATGGGGAGAGAGACAGCCGCAAGGAAACCCGTCGCCAGAAGGGAGTGGGTGATGCTGCTACTTAGTCTATTAACTATTGGGTAAATCTTGGTATTCAGCCAAAGCATTGATAAAAAAGAAATCTCCCCAAATTAAACCCGTATCATAGATTTGGCTGGGTTGAATCGCCGCGGGATGATGATAACAACCATGACGCAATAGACTCATCTCTGGGGCAGTTTCATCGGGAAAATAGGCAAAAGAAGTCAAATTCAAGAGAATATTATCGATCGCCTCTCGATAGGTTCCATAACTAGGATCACTGCTGGGTAAAGCTTTTAATAAGCGAATCATCCCCGCTACAGCGATCGCCGCTGCCGAAGAATCCCTTTCCGTAGCGGCATTTTTTTGCAAGGCATAATCAAAGTCCCAAGGGGGAATAAAATCTCCGGCGCGTCTTTGCTCACCGGGCCAGCGAGCGGGCAAATTTTCCAGATAATAATTAATGGCAGCCTTGGCAATAGTTAACATTTCCGGATCGCCAGTGTAAATATAGGCCGTCGTGGCACTATAAATAAACCAAGCTTGACCCCGGGACCAAGTGCTATCATCGCGCCAACCCTGTTTTCCCTCATTAAATAAGAAATTTCTATAGGTGGGAGAGTTGACATTTTGGTCAAAATACCCTCTTTGCCAAGTTCCCGTTTTACCCGGGCGACGGTTAGCCCCAAAAGTGCGGCTAATGGTGCGGATGTGAGAAAGGGCCTTTTCTTGCCAATCTTTTGCTTCCTTGGGGTCAGGATTGTGGAGACTTGCCCAGAGCAGTTGTTCTATATTGATCGTATGGTCGATAAAAACCTGCCAATGTTCTTGCTGATCAGTGCGATCGGCCTTGCGTAACCAGCCAAAAGTCCCGATATCGGTGTGAAAACTCCCTTTACCATCCTGAAAAGGTTGCGCTAGTTGTCTGGCCCCCCGTAAAGTTATCTTTAAAGCTTCCTCTTTTTCCTTGCCCTGTCCCGACTCAAACCAAGGCGCAAACACCAGTAAATTATTGAGAGCGATGTCTTTGTTCTTCAAACTCGTTTCTTTTAAGGGATCGCTCCATTTTTTCGCAGCAGCTGCCCAAAAGCCCCCATACATAGGGTCTGAGTCAAAATCAGCCATTTTCCATAACAAAGCAGCAAAAGCCCCTGCTGCCCAAAAATCGGCGTTTTTTACCTTCCAAGTGCCTGGAGTGGGACTATTGAGCATCCGTCGCCAATGGAAGAAATTAAAACCCGATGGCTCTGGATTGGTAAGATAGGGATAAACAATGCCAAGATAGGCATAACTATCGAGATAGTCCATCGTAGTGGTTAGTTTAATCCTAGCCAGATCGAGACAGAGCTTAATTCTTTCAGCCAGGGGCATTTTGTCCCGTAATTCCGCCGCCGATTGGGGGCGATGGATAATCAGGGAGGCCACCGCACTGATCGCCACCCCTGTACCCATAATGATGAGCGTGCGTCGCTTCAAATTCCCGACTCCTAAGCTGGATAGATGCGAATACGGCGATTCGGTTCCTCTCCGAAGCTATCGGATTGGAGACGGTAATGTTCCACTAATTCGTGCTGCATTTTCCGCACTTTCGCCGATCGCGGCAGTAACTCCACCGGTTGACCGGTAGGAATAACGATTTGTTCCACCGCTAACCGGGCTTCCTCTAAAGCTTCGATCTCGTCATCGCTACCGCTGCGGGCAAATAAACGCAGATCTGCACCTTCCTGATTCATCGGGTCATCAATGCCCAAAATCCGCTTTAAACCGCGAGAAATTTGGGGCAGGGTATTGGATTTGATGCCGTGGATGGGAATTTGTCTTACTTTGGCAATTTGCCGCAATTTTGACTGATTTTTAACGTGGGAACGCAGGGCCAGTACCGCATCGGCCCCCTGTAAATCTTTGGTCAACACGATCGGCAAATCAAGGGCCTGTACTACCTGTTCGATCGGAGCGCGACTGACTCCGTAGGGATAGACATAAACCGGCCAATCTTCGCCATTAGGACCGGGGACGCGGACTTTTTCCGTTTCCGGTTCTTCCTGCAGCCAGGATTGTTCAAGGAGGTGATCGAAATCGGTTTCCCGGTTGAGTGGGCCCGCACCGAAACGGGCCACGGGAGTCATCCGGCCATCGGCGCGCCATCCCTTGGGTTTATCCATTTCTGGCAGATAATTGCGGTGCAAAGGGGTGAGGTTTTCTGGTTTTGGTTCTTCCTGAGTGACTTGTACTTTCCCCTCCTCATCTACCCAACGGATTTGGGCAATTGGTTCGCGGCCCCGCAGCAGTTGGTCGATAGTAGTGGATACGTCTTCGTGGATGACCCAGCGCTGACGTTCCAACATTTCGATGGCAATGTCAAAGGTGGGGGGTGCTTTGCGTTCTAAAACGGTTTTCTGGGAACCCCGGCGGCGCGCTTCTTCGTCTCCGAGAGTTACTGCCTGAATTCCCCCGACTAAATCCGATAAAGTCGGGTTTTTAATTAAATTTTCCAATTGATTGCCGTGGGCAGTTCCTACTAACTGCACTCCGCGTTCAGCGATCGTGCGAGCGGCCAGCGCTTCTAATTCTGTACCGATCTCATCAATCACGATCACCTCCGGCATATGGTTTTCCACGGCCTCGATCATGACCTGATGCTGCAATTCCGGACGGGCCACCTGCATCCGACGAGCGCGACCGATGGCCGGATGGGGAATATCTCCATCTCCGGCGATTTCGTTGGAGGTGTCGATAATCACTACTCGTTTATTGAGATCGTCGGCTAAAACTCGGGCTATTTCCCGGAGAGCGGTGGTTTTCCCTACCCCCGGACGACCGAGCAACAGCAGGGATTTTCCTGTTTCCACCAGGTCGTTAATTAGGGTGATTGTACCGAAAACGGCCCGACCGATACGACAGGTTAAACCGATAATTTCCCCGTCTCGATTGCGAATGGCACTGATGCGGTGCAGGGTGCGTTCAATCCCAGCGCGATTATCGCCGCTAAAACTGCCCACCCGGGCGATCGAATACTGGATTTCTTCTTTTGATATCGGTTCTTCCCCCAGATCGATCGCCCCATCGGGAAAACGCGCTTCTGGTATGCGTCCCAAATCCATAACCACTTCGATCAGTTGATGCTGTCGCGGGTGTTCCTCGATTTTGCTGCGAATCCGAGCGGGGAGAATTGCCAAGAGTTTGTTTAAATCGTCGGTAACTGGCATCCGAGAGGAGGGTAGGGTTTCTGGCATTACATTAATAGTAAAAGGTTTTAGCGATAATTGGCTGTTTTATTTCCAAGATTTTCTTGGGGTCTAACACATTTATGGGTTAGTTGTCAATTAAAAAAATATTATAGTTTTTTGACCAAGCTTAGGCTTTTAATTGAGCAACCGCAATAGAAGCGGCTTTAACGGCTTCTTGGTAGGCTTTGGGGTCATTTTCAAGGTTAGGATGGTCTAAATGCTCTAAAATTGGCAAAATCAATGCACGGGCGTAACTTCCATAGGCAATACCAGCGATTTTTTCTCTCAGTCCCAGTTGCTGTAATTTGGTCACGGTGTGGCCATTGGTTCCCCCAGCTAACTGCACAAATCCGGCCAGATTCTCGGAGAGGACTTTTTTGGCCATATTAATCGCCGGGTGGGTGGTTCCTTTGCCGATATCGCCGCTCATCGGTCGGCCGTCAGTCTGCCAAATCAGAGGACAGCTTAGGGGTGAAATAGTTTTTTGCAGATAGTGGAGGTAATCAATGATATATTGATGATCCTGGCAACTTATGGCCAGAATTTTTAAGTTTTTAGTTAAGGGGGCGATCGCTTGCCAGAGTCGAGCAAATTCCTCTCCATGACCGACTTGGGTATGAATTTCGATCGCATCCACTGCCATTTCGATAATTAAGGGGATAATTTCTCTGGGTTGACAGACACGGGATTTTGTCTCGATTATTTGCAGGGGACAAACCGGTAAGCAACGACCGCAACCATAACAGCGCTGTTCGATCACTCCTCCCCTATCGATAGCATAAGCGGGACAGATTTTTTCGCAGGGACGGGGACAATCGACCGGACAGAGTTGCGGGTTAAAGACAGCTTTACGAAAGTGGGGATCTTCCCCATCATTGAGACTGACCATCAACCAAGGTCGTCGATTTGGGGGGAATCCGGCGATTTTTTCGGCAGTTTCGATGCCTTCGCGGGCCGCAACAATCACGGCTCGATCGGCGGCCACATCAATACAATCGGCCCCGGCGATAGTATAGGTCAAAGCGAGGTTGCGAATCGTGGGCAAATCTTGGTAACTAGCTCCACAGATGAGCTTGAACCAGTTACCCGCAACTAGGGACTGTAAGGGAGAGGAGTTTTTATCTAGCACTTTTTTATCCTATCGCGCCCAGCCCCTAAACGTCAGCCTTTCCTACTCTGATACTAAATCTTCAACAACTTCATTGTCTTGTTAGCAGCAAGTCACCCCTCCCACTGATTGGCCTTAAGGCAGTCGCTTTTCCCATACCTTTGGCGTATAATGACAATTATATAATGTCAATCGTATTTTAGATAATTTTTGAGATATAATGACGGATATGGAACTAGGACAGCGTATGCAGAAATTACGAGAGAACGCTGGGTTAACTCAAAGAAAACTAGCGGAACGGTTAGGTGTGACAGTGCAAACCGTAAGCAATTGGGAAACAGGCTACAGGGAACCCAGAATGAACCCATCTCAAACATTAAAGCTATGTCAATCCCTTAACTGCTCACTTGCACAACTGGCTGGAGCGATCGCACCAGGCCAAGACGACTGACATATCTAGGTATCCCCAATCCCTGACAGCGAGCGCAATGCGCTCGCTACGCGAGACCGCAATTAAAGGAAATATAGGAGACAGAAAATGGCTAACGAAACCGTTACTTATTCCCTAGAAGCTGTTCTGACAAGGATCGAGGGGAAAATAGACAAAATCGATGAACGGTTAACCAAAGTAGAAATAGGACAATCGGAGATCAGAGGGGACATTAAAGCCTTAGATGAGCGACTAACTACAGAAATTAAAGGACTAACGACACGGGTTGCCGATCAGGAATTTACCAACTGGGGGATTTTTATCGCCCTAGTTGTCGCCATTTTAGGAGGGGCTGCCAAACTTTTTGGTTTTTTCCCCAATCCCTGACAGCGATCACCGTTGATTAGGCCGAGGTTGACAATAAAGACCTAAACCAAGTTCTAAAATACAGTTGATTCTTCTTGAAAGAATAGTCTGATAGTTTTCTGTCTATATATTACCATGCCTGACTATATCTGATCGTATTTGTATTGAAACTTTACAATACCATCGGCCTCTACATTCAACTATAACCCCAAACGCTGCTTTTGGCGGGCTTTATAGGAGGCTAACAGCCAGATAGAACCAGAAATCAAAGAAGGAGCAAGGACGAAAAAAGTGGCCATGGTCACGGGATGTTCCCGGGCCCACCCCCAATAGATCATCACGGCAAAAATCAAGCCACAGTAAGCTAGTCCTAGAAAGGGGATGCCAATGACCAAAACGGCGAATCTAGTATCTTTATCCATAAAATATCGGGATGGCAGTGAAAATTTAGCTGATGGGTTCCGCTTACCCCTTTCTTTACTTATAATCTTCCTTCTGGGATTGCTGGCGGAAAAATAAGGTATTTTTTAGAATTAGGCGCTGATTATTGGGGGACTTTCCTTGCCGAAACAAAGATTAGATTTATTATTAGTAGCCAAAAATCTCTGTGATTCCCGTCAACAGGCACAGCGATTAATTCGCGCTGGAGAAGTGAAAGTCAATCACCAAATCATCGATAAACCGGCCACAGAAATTGACCCGGAAGCGGCGATCGAGGTTAAGCAGAAACTGCCCTATTTGTCAAGGGGTGGCGAAAAATTAGCCAAGGCCTTAGAATTGTTTGCCATCGATGTCAGCGATCGCATTTGTTTAGATGGAGGCATTTCCACGGGGGGATTTACCGATTGTCTCTTGCAAAAAGGAGCAAAACGGGTTTATGGGGTTGATGTGGGTTATGGACAAGTGGCGTGGAGTTTACGGCAGGATAAACGAGTTATTTTACTAGAAAGAACTAATTTTCGCTATTTAACCCCAGAAAAGTTATATGGACAGGAAAAACCCGCCGATTTAGCAGTGATGGATCTGTCCTTTATTTCTTTGACCAAAGTTTTACCGACCCTGTGGACGCTATTAAATCCACCGCGAGAGGCGATTTTATTGGTCAAACCCCAATTCGAGGTGGGACGGGAAAAAGTCGGCAAAAAAGGGGTAGTTCGCGACCATCAAGACCAAGCGGGGGCAATTTTTCAGGTTTTACAGGCCGCCGAAGTTTTAGGATGGTTCTATCGGGGTTTAACTTGGTCTCCTATTACCGGACCTGCGGGTAATGTCGAGTATCTTCTCTGGTTGTCCACCGATACCGGCCCAGTTAGTCCCAGTTTAGATGCGATCGCAGAAATCACTCAAGCAGCGATCAAACAGTTTTAACCTGGTTTTTTCTCAAGGAAGTGAGGGGGAGATTTCCTGAAACCCCTTGACAAATCACGAGACTTGCTTTATACTTTATGTATAGTGGGAATCTGTGCGCCCATATATATAGGGTTTTTTAGAGAAGATAACAGAGAAAAAAATAGACTCAAAAATCGGGTTGGGTAGGAATAAGGATAAAGGTATGAAGACGGAAATTTTCTCTCCCCGACAAGCATTAAACAAAGCATTTCTGAGAGTCAAACCGAATCTTTGTCAGGTAGAGAAGTTTCAAGTGTTCTTACATACAAAAACGATGATCGGGGAGTTCAATGTATCGGAAAATGGGAGGGATAACCCGAAAAATTATTGTTAAATCATGTTAAGTCCCGTAGAGACGATTAAAATTCTCGAAAATCATCCCGATCGCACTTTTCCAGCTGGTGAAGTTATTTTTGTCGATGGCACGGAGGGCGAGTTAATGTACGGTATTCTTAGCGGGGAAGTGGAGATGTATATCAAGGAACAATTGATAGAAACTCTAGAAAAAGGCGACGTATTTGGAGCAGGAGCGCTCCTGCACCCGGATAAACTGCGAGAATCCACAGCTATCGCCAAAACTGATTGTAAATTAGCCTATCTCAATCAACCGCAGTTTTTATTTGCCGTGCAGGAAACCCCCATGTTTGCGATCGAAGTATTAAGAAGTTATTCCGATCGCTTTCGCAAGTTGAAAAAAATCTTCACCAGTGAAGCATAAAGGAGCAAAGGAAAGCCATACCCACCAAAACTATTGACCGAAAATCTCACCAATAGTTAAACGGGAACCATTGACCAAATCTCCCCCAGAACGCGGGGGTTTTCCCGATAATTGCACTTCTTTTAATAATAATAAACCCTCTCCCGTTTGCACTACTGGCCCGAAATTTTTCCAGAGAGTCACGATCGATCCCACTTCTCCGGTTAGATGAGAAAGGTCTTTTGTCTGCAATTCTCGAGGCAGTTGACTAGGATCGTTTAAGGGAATAGTGGCCATCACTTTAAGGGGTTGTCCCCGGAAAGTGGTTAGCGCATGAGGATAAAAACCCCGGACTCGATCGTGAATTGTCCGGCCCGAATCTTGCCAGTGGATTAGATAGTCGGATTTTTGAATTAAAGGGGCATAGGTAGCATCGTCGTTATTTTGAGGAATTGGGGTAATTTCTGCTCGATCGAGCTTAGAGAGGGTTTCTAGGAGCAAATCCGCCCCCATTTGCCCTAGGGTTGCTCCCACCTGTTCGGCATTGTCAAAAAGAGCGATCGGGCTGTAGGCTTTTAGTAACATCGGTCCGGTATCCATGCCCGCATCCATTAACATAGTGGTAATGCCGGTTTCTGTTTCTCCCCTAGCGATGCACCACTGCACGGGGGCAGCTCCCCGATATTTCGGTAAAATCGAGCCATGAACGTTAATACAGCCTAATCTCGGCATCTCTAGAATTTCTGGGGAGAGGATTTGTCCGTAGGCAACCACCACAAAGGCATCCGCTCGCGATTGTCTGAGAAAATCTAAGGTTTTAGCGTTTTTTTTGACACTTTTGGGCTGCAAAACCGGTATTTGCTGTTCTATGGCTATTTGTTTCACTGGTGAGGGGATTAATTGATTGCCTCTTCCCCGGCGCTTGTCTGGTTGGGTAACGACGGCAATCACTTCTAGGTCGGGATTGGCTAATAATTTTTTGAGGGTGGGAACGGCAAAAGTGGGGGTTCCGAAAAAAACAATACGCATGGGAGAGGGGGGATTTTTCAGTTATCAGTGAGCAGTAATCATTAACGACTAACTATGCCGGACCATTGGATTTTTTTGGCTTTTTCCCGACGATAGGAGAAAAAATGCTCCTCTTGTTGATAGGTACAAAAAGGAGCGATCGCAATTTGTTCATCCCTAATTCCTAACTGTTGTAGTTGATGATAAATCACTCGTCGCACGTCTAAGCGCACTTTCCCTTTTTCCTTGTCAGCAAATAAGGGGGAGGGGGACAGGTTAAATAAATTCCCTAGAATTTGGTCGGGATTGGTTTCTTGGGGAAATAAACTTAAACCCACTTCCGCTGCAACTTCTGTCTCTACTTGATACACTTCCCCGGCAATTGCCGGCCCCAGGGCCAGCACTAAGTTATCTAAACAACTACCGGAGTTTAATAACTGTTTAACTGCTTTGACAACTATTCCCTTAGCTGTCCCTCTCCATCCAGAATGAATCGCCACCCCAACACCGCTAGAGCGATCGCCCATTAGTACGGGCGTACAGTCAGCACTGGCCACCCAAATCCCTTGACCGGAAGCATCGGTGATAATTCCATCCGCTTCGGCCATTTCTGGGTTAGTAATCGCTTGGGGATTTAATAAGCGATCGCCATGTACCTGTTTGACCCGATAAACTGGTACATTTGCTCCTAAAGCCGCTGTAAAAGCTTCCGGGGTTTGGGGGTAATAATGACGGGTAAAAAAGCCGTGAGACCAGTCCTCTAGGAGATTACAGGTAAGATAGGGCAATCCTTGCCATGTTTGCCATTGCCACAGAGAAGTTCGGACATCGATCGCTACATTGGTCACAGTATAAGCCTCTCTTGCTGCATTAATAGTTAGTAAAAGTATAGTCAAATATAGACAGACTGAATTCCATTTCAGAAATTCCCTTCACTTTTACTTCGAGAGATTGATTCTCCTTGGGTGAACTACGCACCTCTCTATCCCATCAGATTGGCAAAGAAATCCTCTATCTGTGCGATATAAACCTCGTTTAATCCTTTTTCCTGAAAACACTGGCTTTTCAGTTATCTGTCCATAAACGGGGAGAGGATCGTCATTCAAAAAATTAGAAGCTGAGGTATAGGATTCCTCTTGAATAATCACTTTTATTCCTACTAATTGACATTTATAACTAATCATCTCAATTAATCGAGCATGAGGGATGGTCACAAATTTTTGATTGTTGACTTTTCCTAAGTTCACTTCTTGTTTCCAACCGTCATTTTTCCCAATTACTAAAGTTGTTATCTCTTGCTCAACTAAGAGCTTAACCAAATAACGACTAGCTTGATGAAGATAATCATCTACTTTCTGATTTCGACAG
>SFAU01000293.1 GCA_007096045.1 Microcystis novacekii Mn_MB_F_20050700_S1
GAGAAATCGACTAAAAACGTTGCCAGATAAGGATTTGAGAGAATGACATTTCCGAGAATGAAACGACCCTACTCCAACGGGGGGTTTGGGTAGGGTTGATTCATGAATCAACCCTACCCTTATTAAGGGGGGATTAAGGGTGTGAATTGTTGGGGAAATTTTCAGGTAAACTATCTTTAGTTGTTGGCTAATCCAGAGATTTTTATCACAGAGCGATCGCTGTTTGAATATTTACTAGGGAGTGATCGGCTATACCTTGTAATCTAGCAGTTATTTTGTCCGATTGCTGTTCACTGGTAACATTTTTGGCATCGACTTGATTTAATTTCCTCAGATTACAATAAAGACTCCAGAAAATCCTATCACTGGCTTTCCAGATCAGGCTTGATTTTTCACAAAGATTTAAGCTTATCTCCCTCCGCTTGCCATTAAATTTTAACTGGAAGCGATTACCCCAGATTGTTGAAACCATTGGCTAATTCCGGCGGCTAAAACTTGCGCTAATTGTTTTTGTGCCTGAGTATCGGTAATCCATTCAAATTCTTGAGGATTACTCATAAATCCTAACTCTAATAACAAAGAAGGACTACTATAGGGACGAGTTAAAGCTAAATTATTCCAAAATACTCCATAGGAAGGACGGTTAAGATTTTTAGTTAAATAATCGTGGAGAAAAACCGATAAATCCGCTGCCTGGGGATGATACCAAAATATGCCAATTCCTTTGCTATTTAAGGCATCTCCATCATCGGGTAAAGCATTATAGTGAACTGATAGTGCTAGGGTTGGTTGTAGATTATTAATCATCTCTACCCGTGCTGGTAGGGATAGCTCAATGTCCGTTTCTCTGGTTAAATAAACTGTTGCCCCCAATTTTTCTAACTCCCGTTTAATTAATTTAGACATAAGCAAATTAATCTCTTTTTCTGTGTAACCCGTCGGACCGACAGCACCAGTTTCTTTACCTCCGTGTCCGGGATCTAATAAAATAACTTTGCCCTGTAAATTATCACTTTTTTCTGGGGGATGACGCAGGGTTAAGATTAAATTTGTTCCTTGGTAACGAAGACTATAACCCCACTGTTGTTTTTGATTAAGATTAAAAGTGTATTCTATCGTGGTCGGGTTAATTTGTCGCCAATCTAAACGTCTAACTAAAGGATTATCCACCAGAAAAATTGTATCGGTTTGGGCAATGGTATTATAGAGGGTCAAAATAAATTTATCATCTTCTTGGGCCACGGCGATGGGTACAGGATGGGAGAGAGGAAAAATAATTTCCGTTGCTTGATTGATACTGCGAGAAGAGAGACCGCGAATATTAGCATTATCTAGGACTTCATTAACTATTAAACGGGTTTCTCGCTCTAAAATCCAACCACCATAATCTAACCGTAACCAATCCCCTTCTTTCCCGGTGACTCTCGCTTTTGTGCCTTGGGGTAAAGGAGTTAAACGGGAATAATCACTACCCGGTCCCGTGCGCGCTACCCCTTCCGCAGCTATAATTTCAATCACTGGTAAATTTTGATCGCTAATAATGTTAATTTCTCCTTGACCTTGTTGGCTAATCGAGCGATTATTTAATTGTGCTGTGAAAATAGGTTTTCCTAAGTTAGCCTCTTGCTTAAACTGCTGACAACCTCGATAGTAACCAGTTTTAGCCTCGGAATTCGCTTGATTGAGATCAGTTAAAACTGCGGCATTACTAGGCAGTTTTGTGGTTTGAGATTGGGGTAAAAGAGGCAGTATTTTATCTCCTAACTGCACAGAAACCTGAGCTTGGGGAGTGGCAATCGCACTAAAACAAATCCATTCCCCCACTAACCTCGTCTTATTGACATAAGGACTGAGAGAGTTATCAGCAAAAGCTAAGTCTTGGGGAATAATTGCTTGAGTATCTCGACGAATTATTTGACGATTAATAGTTTGGTTTTGATAGCGAATAGTGAAATTATTTTCGCCAACTTGTAGGGGGAAACTAGGGGCAAAATATCCTTTAGCACTGCGTTGAATCGGTTGATTATTGAGCAAAACTTGACCCGATGGAGGAGCAGAACCAATAAAAAAGATTCTAGAGGCCGTGGTTTGATGATTATTGGGAGGATAAACTATCATTAATGGGGCTGATTTGGCACTGATACCCTGATAAAAACCGATTAATAGGACTAAACCTAAACCAATTAAGATATTTTGCCTAAAAGTTCTCACCTTTAACCAGAATCGCCCCATATTATCCCCCTCTTAGCTGACAAATATTATCCTAGAACAAATTCTGGAGGTTTGTTGTTCGTCTTCTCAGCTGTACTGCATTTAAACTGATTAGGGGTCGAGAATGGAGTCGCCTCCATCCCCTCTTATTCAGAACCGTGTGTGAGACTGGCGGGTAAGAGAGCATACCCCATGTGGGGACAAAGGATACCTCAGGGGCAAGTTAGGGCAACAGTTGAATGGATGTTGTCTCAATCTCCAGACTCCCTAGCGCTCTGGTATGAAAGATGAGCAGAAGCCCAGTTTTGTCCGTCTGCTCAGTTAAGTTACAGCCTGAATATGCCTAATAATTGCCTTTTGCCCCTTGCCTTTTGCCTGAAATCAAGCATTAGTATAGCATAGCTAGGATAATCCTTAGTCAAAAGGCAAGGCTCTCTGGACATCTTGGGGTAAACTGCATATAGCAATCCGAAATGAATTGTAAAATAGTATCCTTACTGAACAAGACTTTCAGGGTGTTTTGGTTGACAACTTAAATGGACTTGCTATCGGAACGATAAAAGTTTAACTTTCTTGGCTCGATGCTAAATAACAAACTACAACTTCTGTTAACCAGGGTAGGCACATGGGCTGTTGCTGGTCTGCTCGGCGGTTTGAGCGGCTCTCTGGCCGCAGTACTACTGACTGAGGCAATTAAGCAAACCCTGAGGAGTGCCTCTGGCAGCAGCAACGTCTGGCTACTGCTGCTGCCTCTGGTGGGCGTTACCTTAGCAGTGCTAGTCCTGTTTGGACTGGGTAGAGGCCAACCCGTGCAGACCTTAGCTCCCCGCGAGGCCACTGCCTCTGGCCGCTGGGGTTCTCTAATGGGCTGGTACTCCTTCCCCCATGACATTGCTCGCGCCGATCTAACCGGTGACGTGGTCAACGCATCTGGCGCGGAAGAACGATTCCCCTGGAATCTAGCACCGTTGCGCGCCCTAGCCATCCTCTCCACTGTTGGACTGGGTGCGCCCATGGGAACGGAATCACCGGCGGCTCATATTGGCGTGGCGACGGGAACCTGGTTAGGTAGCACAAATCCAGCCCTGCGTCAACTGGTGCGGCCGCTGGCAATCGGCGGCGGTGCGGCAAGTGTTTCTGCCCTGATAGGAATCCCTCTGGTGGGCAGCTTCTTTATGTTTGAGTTGAGTCAGCGACGCCAGGTTCCGATCACCCCGGAGCGAGTGGCGGCGATGTTAGCCGGGGGACTGGTGGGATGGGGAGTCAACGTTGCCTTTAAGCTGCAACTGATCCGGCTGGTGGTGCCGCAGGTTGCCCCGACTGACTTCTGGGATGCGGTGGGTGCCACTTTGTTGATCGGAGCGATCGCTGGCACGATTACAGCCCTCACCGGTGAGGCGATCTACTGGGCCAGAGGCCTGCGGAACAGACCCGCCACTCGTCTCCTGATCGGTGGCCTAGTGATGCTATTCTTGGCGATCGTGATCGGACAGGTGGCGACTCCAGCAGCGGCTTTTGGGCCGGGGGGAGCCGCTATCGTCTGGGCCGAAGACATTGAAACCACTCCTTACCACCTGTTGGCGGTAGCTCTGCTCCGGGCTGCCTTCACCACCGCTGCGGTTTTAGCCGGGGGCTGTGGTGGCGTGTTTGTCCCTTTTCTGGCGATCGGCGACCTCAGTGGCCGGGTGTTCGCAACCACCTTTGAGATTTCGGGGGATCTGGCGGGTGCGGCGGGGGCAGCGGCTGGTATTGCTGGTGGCTATCGCCTACCTTTGACCGCCGTGGCGATGGTACTGGGGGTGGGGGGACCGGAGGCAGCCCAGCTAACCTGCCTTGCCACAGTGGTTGTTGCTGCCCTTTCGGGATTAGTGGCCGCACGGGCAGCCAATCAACTCTCTAGTTCCCTGCGCTCAATGATCCACTAGCAGCCGCCGTCAGAAACTAATACCTAGACTTCCCCGTTGACAAAAGGCCATAACCTTTGACACTATCGCCGTCAAGCTACGCTGTGACGGGAGATTCTTGCTTCTACTCCTCTTAACTAGACACAATCTGAAGACTATGCCCCCGTCAGACCGAATCCACAAGCGTTTTAGTTTAACGTCTACCGACTGCCCGGACGGATCTGAATTTTATTTGTGGGCTATTTTGACCTTAGCCGTTAAGCTTCCATGCTGCTTGACCCGTCACCATTACATTTTCAAGGGCGATATTTGTTCCGAGGTACAAAGGAGCGGGAGGTTTCCGTGAGCCCTGACGCGCTTTACCGCTTTCTGTATTCTAGCGAAATCCCTCGAAAGTGGAAACGCTACCGCGTTAGTTTCATTTTGGTCGCGATTCATCTCCCGTTAGAGCCGCTAGGCTTAAGGGGAGATGAATCGCTCCATTGAGATAGAGACTTCCTGTCCATTAAGAAATGTTACAAACTACATGGGTACGTTAAGAAATGTTAATGGGTGTATCCATTGATAGATAAGGGTTTTCGGCTATTGTAGTAGATATGTATGGGGGGAAGTTCAGTAATTTATTGATGCAATCAGTCCCAGCTTTGCTTTCCAGGCTTGCAGTTTAGCCTATATTTCCTCCTGACCGGGCCCCAGCCGGAATCAAAACTATAATTAGAATGATTAAATCCCAACCATAACCCCGCCTCGATAGCCGATAACCGATCGCTAAACATGGATCCATCTTTCGCCCTTACCCTGCAAATTGTCATCACTGTGGTGGCGGGGATTACAGCCCAAGTCATCGCCGAATACCTGAAAGTTCCCAGTATTGTCTTCCTGCTCATTTTTGGGATTGCTTTAGGGTCCGATGGTTGGGAAATTTTACACCCCCAAAGTCTGGGAATTGGCTTAGAAGTCCTTGTGGCTCTCTCTGTGGCGATTATCCTATTTGAAGGCGGTTTAAGCCTAAGCGGACGGGAATTAGGGCGAGTTTCTGGCAGTTTACGCAATCTTGTCACCCTCGGTACTTCCATCACTCTCATCGGTGGCGGTATGGCAGCCCACTGGTTGGGGGAATTTCCCTGGCCGATCGCATTTCTCTACGCTTCTTTAGTGGTAGTAACTGGTCCGACAGTGATCGGGCCTTTGCTGAAGCAAGTAGCCGTAGATCGACGGGTGGCGACGCTTTTGGAAGGTGAAGGGGTATTAATCGACCCTGTGGGCGCAATTTTAGCCGTAGTGGTGCTAAATACGATTATTGATAGTCATTCCCGCCCCATGGAAATTATCACCGGTTTAACCCTGCGTTTAGGCATCGGGGCGGCGATCGGCATTGCCGGAGGAGGATTGTTAAGTTTTATGATAAAAACTTGCAATTTTCTGACTTTTGAGTTAAAGAATCTCGTGGTTTTAGCGGGAGTCTGGGGATTATTTGGTTTATCGCAATTTAGTCGCAGTGAATCGGGATTAATGGCGGTGGTAATGGCGGGAATTGTGCTAAAAGCGGCGGCTGTTCCCGATGAGCGGTTATTAAGGCGTTTTAAGGGTCAATTAACCACTCTTTGCGTGTCGGTACTGTTTATTTTACTAGCGGCGGATCTTTCGATCGCCAGTGTCATCGCTTTGGGTTGGGGTAGTGTCCTGACGGTGTTAGTCTTGATGCTGGTGGTACGTCCCCTGAGTGTGGCTCTGTGTACCCTAAAAAGTGACCTAAATTGGCGACATAAACTATTTATCGCTTGGGTTGCCCCTAGGGGAATCGTTTCCGCTTCTGTAGCTTCTTTATTTGCCATTTTACTGACTCGTGCCGGTATTAATGGCGGTGAAGCGATCAAAGCTTTAGTCTTTTTAACAATTTTAATGACCGTTTTTATTCAGGGATTAACGGCGCGGTGGGTGGCAAAAGGGCTAAAAATCACTTCTTCTGCGGCAACAGGGGCAGTAATCGTCGGTTGTAATCCCCTAGGTCGCTTAATCGGCTGTTTATTCCAAGAACAAGGGGAAAACGTGGTTTTAATCGATACGGATGCCGCGGCCTGTCAGCAAGCAAAACAAGAGGGTTTGACGGTGCTGCAGAGGAGCGCACTTGATACAAAAATACTGCAAGAAGCGGGCATCGAATCCATGGGGACTTTTCTGGTTTTGACTAATAATAGCGAGGTTAATCTGGTTTTAGCCCAAAGAGCCGGCGAGGAATTTCATCCTCCCCGGGTGTTGGCTGCCTTTGCGGGAACCCCTAACCCAGATAAAAATAAGGTTAATCAGGTTTTTCTGCCTAGTTTTTCGGTCAAGGAATGGAATCAGTATTTAGACGATAATCAGATTAAATTGGGTAAAACTATCTTTAAAGGCGATGATTTGAGCGAACAACAGACCAGATTAACTAAATTAATCGAAAATGGCGAACTGCTGCCTCTACTATTGCGTCGCGATAATTCCCTACAGGTAGTAACAGAAAGGGAAGAATGGCGCACGGGAGACGAATTAATCTATATTCTGCGCGATTTACGCCCACAACTGCTTAAACGTCTTTCTGGCACTTTCAGAACCCGTTTATCTTTAGAAATCTTACCCGAAGTGGAAATTGCCACCGGTAGATAAGTGATAAGTGGGTGGGTGGAATTAAATTGCTTGTTGAGACGAGGCACTCATGTAAGAGGCAAGAGGCAATAGTAAAGGGATGAGCAGAGATTCAGCTTAACTTAGCTAAAAAAAGGCGTTGTCAAATTGAAAGATGCTCCGAATCAGCACCGGAACTGAAATTACTTTGATGGGAAAGATTACATGGCATCTTTCCTATAGTGTTTAATGAACGAATATTGCCTTATGGCGGGCTTAAGTCGGGAACAAGAGTCGCTCGATTTAGCAGTGGAATATAGCTAGATAATAGGTGTAGGGCTAATTCCGGAATTAGCCCTACTGGGAACTGAAATTACTTTGATAGGAAAGATTACATGGCATCTTTCCTATTCTGATCTGACAACGACAAGAAAACCGGTACACTGATAACTGGTAATTGATAACTGATCACTGCTTATGCCTCCTCGTTGGCCACGTCAACCCGATCGCAAAAACGATCCCGCTTTCCGGCGTTTAGATGATCGCATGAATTTCGCCGTTCATGTAGCGGGTTTTTTAGCGATTAATTCAGGGTTGTGGTTTTTTCATATCATTAAATTTTCCGATTGGACTTGGTTGAATCTGTTCACGGGAATTTGGGCTATTCTATTGGTGGGACATTTGATTTATCTAGCGGCGATCGCTAACTACTCGGTAACATCCCATGGCTAACACAACTCAGGACATCGAAAATCTGGCGGCTCAAATCGGCGACAATATCTACATTGACGTGGCTAAATGGCATCTCTATCTCCGGGAGGCACATTTACACAGCGTCGTTGCCGAAAAAGTCTTCCCTTTGCTCGAAAACGACAGTTTAAGTGAGAATGCAGTCATGTCTATCCTGCGGGAGATAAAAGTCACCCTCGGAGGTGGTCATCTGCAAGTTTCCCTAGCGGATTTGTTACCCAGCAAATGTCAGATAGATTTAATTGATTTGCTGGAAGAATACCAAAAAAGTCGCTAAAATTGGCAAATAGTACTCGCAGACTAGGACTAACAGGCTAAAGTAGTTAGAAATAGTCCCCCAGAAGCAAACCATGGAAATAGGTGTTCCCAAAGAGATTAAAGATCAAGAGTTTCGCGTCGGTTTGAGTCCTAGTAGTGTGCGTGTACTCAATGAGCGCGGTCACAGGGTATTTGTGGAAACGGCCGCCGGATTAGGTGCTGGATTCAGCGATGAGGATTACCAAAAAGCTGGGGCCAAAATTGTGGAAAAAGCGGCTCAAGTTTGGGATAAAACGCTAGTTATCAAGGTAAAAGAGCCGCTTAAGGCAGAATACGGCTTTTTAAACAAGGAAGCTCTCCTATTCACCTATTTACACCTAGCGGCCGAGCGCCATTTAACGGAAGCATTAATTGATTCGGGAACAACTGCGATCGCTTATGAAACGGTCGAGCTTGCTGATGGTCGCTTGCCTCTCTTAACTCCCATGAGTGTTATTGCCGGTCGTCTTTCGGTACAATTTGGGGCCCGCTATCTGGAAAAACAACAGGGAGGTAGGGGAGTTTTACTGGGGGGTTTCCCTGGGGTGAGTCCTGGACAAGTGGTTATCCTTGGCGGTGGTGTGGTGGGTACGGAAGCGGCCAGAATTGCCATCGGTATGGGGGCAAAAGTAGCTATTTTAGATATTAACGTCGAGCGCTTGGCCTATTTAGAGACTTTATTCGGTTCGCGGGTAGAATTGCTTTATAGTAGCTCGGCACAATTAGAAAATGTGGTTCCTAAGGCCGATTTATTGATTGGGGCAGTGCTAGTCTTAGGAAAACGAGCGCCGACGCTGGTTTCTCGCTCGTTAGTCGCCAAAATGAACCCTGGTTCCGTAATTGTCGATGTGGCAGTGGACCAGGGGGGTTGCGTGGAAACCCTGCGGGCTACTTCCCACAGTCAACCGACTTACCTGGAGTCGGGAGTAGTACATTATGGAGTACCTAATATGCCTGGGGCAGTACCCTGGACGGCAACCCAAGCTTTAAATAATAGTACCCTACCCTACGTTATTAAATTAGCCGACCATGGGGTAAAAGCCTTGGATCAAGATGTTTCCCTAGCTAAGGGGTTAAATGTGGCCAATCATCGGTTAATTCATCCAGCAGTGCGCGAAGTTTTTCCCGATTTGATTTGAGCAGTAATTTCAGGGCTGATGGTAGTATTTTCTAGGGGCCATGACTAAGAATTTATGGACAAGGGATGAGCTGCTGATCGCTCTCAATTTATACTATAAATTTCCCTATGGACAATTCCACACCAATAATCCTGTTATTATCGAAGTCGCTCAAAAGTTGCAGCGAACACCATCGGCCCTGGTGATGAAATTATGTAATTTTGGTTCTCTCGATCCTAGGCATCAATTGCGAGGAGTACAGGGTTTAAAAGGTATCAGTAAAGCTGATCGGCAAATCTGGCAAGAGTTCGAGGATAACTGGGCAGAATTAGCCCTAGAAAGTGAGGAAAAATTACAAGTTCTTTTAGGAGTTATCAAGGAACAGCAAGAGGATTTTACCCGACTTGATTTTTCGGAAAAGATCAAAACAGAAACCGAGGCAATCAGAAAAGTTAGAATCGGACAAAACTTTTTCAGAAAGACAATTTTAGCCCTATATAACTATCGTTGCTGTATTACAGGAAATCCCATTCCTCTGTTACTAACAGCTAGTCATATATTACCCTGGAGTCAATTTCCCGAACAGCGTTTAAACCCTCATAATGGCTTGTGCCTAGCTCGTACTCATGATACTGCTTTCGATCGCGGTTTAATTAGTTTCGACGAGGATTTAAGATTAATTATTGGCCATGAGATCGAAAAAAAGGCTCAGGATCAAGGTAGCGAGACGTTAGAACTAAATTTTATCAACTATCGCGGTAAGACTTTAAATGTTCCCGATCGCTTTTCACCAGATTTGGATTTTTTAAACTATCATCGCTATCATATATTTCAGGGTTAAAAATGGGATAACTAATAAAAAATCTGCTGTTCGAGGATTTGAAAATATATCGACCATTAAATTAGGTGATGGAGAACAACAAAAACCAGATTGTGATTTGATTATTTATTCTTATGATAATTCTTCAAAGATAAGTGATGGTAATAATCAAGAAATACCCGATCCTAAATGTATAATTTTATCGTTAAAAACTTCTTTGCGAGAAAGAGCGGCACAAACCTATAAATGGAAACTTTTGTTAGAAATAGCTAATGATCATGGCTCTAAAATTAAGGAAAAATACGGCATTAACTATAATGTGCCAGAAATTCCTCTTATCTGTTTTGTTACAGTTAATTTTTACAACGAAATTAACAATCCTCAACAACGAGGAATGTTAAAATTTTTTGACAAAGCATTTTTAGCCAAAAACCTTAATAAAGAATTGCCAGATTTTATTAGTCCTCTATCAGAATTATTGGACTTTGTTAGAGATTTGTTCAAATAGATGGATTAAAATAAAAAAGGCTCAGGATCAAGGTAGTGAGACGTTAGAACTAAATTTTATCAACTATCGCG
The DNA here is from genome assembly GCA_007096045.1 of Microcystis novacekii Mn_MB_F_20050700_S1. GTDB lineage: Bacteria > Cyanobacteriota > Cyanobacteriia > Cyanobacteriales > Microcystaceae > Microcystis > Microcystis novacekii. The sequence continues at coordinate 10,281 of SFAU01000293.1, forward strand.
GTAAGACTTGAAATGTTCCCGATCGCTTTTCACCAGATTGGGATTTTTTAAACCATCATCGCTATCATATATTTCAGGGCTAAAAGTAGGACAATTGACATACTCCCACCGTCAAGCTACGCTGTGACGGGGGATTCTTGACCTATCACTATCGGAAATTCCTTGTTCAACGGGTGGTGATTCGGTAGTAGTGATGGCGGCTTAATCCTTTGCTTTGCTGTGCATTGTAGTCATGGATAAAATACCAAACAGTTCCCCAACGTGATTCTCCATTTTTTTAGAGAAAGATAG
>SFAU01000294.1 GCA_007096045.1 Microcystis novacekii Mn_MB_F_20050700_S1
ATATTGGAATTAGAAGCGGTAAATCGTTTAAGTGTAGTAATAAGACTTGTGGTTGGATTGGTGACGCAGACGCGAACGGTAGCCAGATGATTAGACTTTTGGGGCTGAGTGTAATCCAGCCTAGAGATCCGAATTTATTGGCTTGTCCGATAGATTCAGGGTTACAGAAAACTCCCGTTAAAGCGTCAGCTTAACGGGAGTAGATTACTCTCGGAAAATCCCTGTCAACTCATAAGTGCTGAAACTCTTATGGTTCTTCGTTACTTAGCATGGTTTGATCGGGTGGCATAAATGGACTAAATCCTTATCTGGCAAAAGACTTAATTGATTAGTTCGTTCTAGTCGGGTGTTGGGTAAAATCGGTAGCGATAGGCTTTCTCCATGGCTTAGGTTTTAGCATATATCGTGTGAATGCGCTAGTATTTACACTAAAGCCGTCCTAAAAAGACGGGGTTTGGAACTCAATTTTTCGATGACGACAATAATCGACGAGTTAAGGCAACAATGGCAAGATCGCCTCTCGCAAACAGAGGATTCCTTAACCGATCGCCAACGGGAGACTATTATCAATTGGTTACTCGGTGAAGATAGTCAACGTTGGGAAAATTTAGACCAGAGAGATTTAGAAATCGCTAAACGGGGATTAGTCTATCTTTGGCAAATTTTACAGCAACGCTATCTCAAGGTTAGTCCCACCCGCGCCTATCGTAACCTGATCGATCGTCTCGGCGCTTGTGTCACTCTCCGGCAAAAAATTCGCACTTGGGTTTCCTTAAGTCGCGATCGTCAGCAAGCGGTGGCCGATGTCTTGCAAGAAGTTATTCAAGAGATGTTAAATAGCGATCGCTATCTGCAATCCCAGTTAGCATGGATCGCTCGTTGTACCACCGATCAAGCTACTCGCGATCGGCTGCTGTTAGCCACCCTAGAGGAATACGCTCTGCGTCCGATCCGCAATCAACCCCTGTTAGCCTATCGTTTTGTTAATTATCTCCGTCGTCAAGCGAAAAGCGGTCTCACTAATGTGCCGCGGCAAGAAATAATCCGGATTCTCTCCGATGAAATTAGTGGCGATGAGGGGGAAAATAGCTTAAGTTTACTAGATCAAAATGCGATCGCTATCTACGAAGATCAACGCACTTGCCAAGAAGCGCAAATTCAACGGGTAAAAGTTCAAGAGAGTTTTGCTAGATATCTAGAGGAAAATGTTAGTCCGGAGGCAGCGACTTGGTTTAACCTCTATCTAGGGGGCGAAAACCAAGATGCGATCGCAAAGGCGATGAATATTCCCGTCCAACGGATTTATCGTCTCCGGGAAAAAGTTGGCTATCATGCGATTAAGGTTTTTGCCCTCAAGGAAGGGACAGAATTAATCAGTGAATGGTTACAAATCAGCCCGAAAGAGCATAATTTTGGCTTAACTCTCAGTCAATGGCAAAGTTTCTATGCTGCCCTTTCTCCCACGGGTAAAAGCGTTATCGATGGCTTAAAAGCGGGTAAAACCCTTGAGGAAATCGCTGGCGAATTAAACTGTAAACGCACGCAAGTGGTCAAAGAATGGACGCAACTTTATCTAAGCGCCCAAAGTCTCAGGACAAAAACCTAATCAGTGATCAGTTATCAGTTATCAGTGATCAGATACGAGTTTTAAGTGAGTGGTATTCAGTGAGAAGTATTAAAGGGCAGTTTCCTACTGTCTTTTGACTGATTTTTGATTTTTTACTTCAAGAAATATGTGGATTATTAGCAAAAAAGTCGGGGTATTTACCCATTATTTAACCTCTACGGGGACATTTACCCCCAGCATCGACAAAGCCAGTAAATTTTCGGCTCGGGAAATGGCGGATATTATGGCTAAAAAATACGGGGGAATAGTCGAGGCAATGAAATAATTATGACCATTGGTATTTGGATTTTAGGGGATCAATTATGGACAGGACAAGCGGCCTTAGCTAATCGTCAAGCCTATTCACAGGAAACACCAGTTATTTTCATTGAATCCCACAATCATATTCAAGAAAGACCCTATCATCGGCAAAAATTAGTTTTAATCTGGTCGGCGATGCGTCATTTTGCCGAAGAATTAAAAAGTTTAGGGTGGTCTGTTACCTACGAAATTGCTGAAGATTTTGAACCAATTTTATCTGCTTGGATTAAGCGATTAGGTATTAAAGAATTACAGATAATGATGCCTAATGATTTGCCTTTTCTTAGATTAATCAAAAATCTGGATTTAGACTGTGTTATAACCCTAATTGATAATAATCACTTTCTCTGGACAAAGACAGATTTTTATAATTGGGCTAAATCTCGTAAAAGACTATTACTAGAAGATTTCTATCGAGAAAGTCGCAAAAAATGGCAGATTTTAATGGAGAATAATCAACCCGTAGGAGGACAATGGAACTTTGATAAACAAAACCGCAAACCACCCAAAGATGGATTAAAAACTCCTGATCCTCTTTGGTTTGAACCTGATGAAATTACCCTTCAAGTTATCGCTGATGTGGAAGCTTTAGATATTCCTAAATATGGAAAAATTAAACCTTTTCGCTGGGCAGTAAACCGCAGACAAACTTTACAAGTATTGGAGCATTTTATTACTAATTGTCTGCCTAACTTTGGACCCTACCAAGATGCGATGGTAAGGGGAGAAGAAACCCTCTGGCATTCCCTATTATCCCCCTATCTTAATCTAGGATTACTAACGCCGTTGGAAGTAATTCAAGGGGCAGAAATTGCCTATAAAAAAGATAATTTAGCCCTAAATAGCATCGAAGGATTTATCCGTCAGGTGTTGGGATGGCGGGAATATATGCAGGGAATTTATCATTATTTGGGAGAAGATTACGCTAATCATAATTGGTTTGAGCATCAACAACCCTTACCGGCTTTCTTTTGGGATAGTAATCAAACCGAGATGAATTGCCTCAAACAAGTATTATCACAGGTGGAAAATACTGGTTATGCCCATCATATTCAAAGATTAATGATTTTGAGCAATTTTGCCTTAATTTTTGGTTGCTCTCCCCAAGAGATTGAGAACTGGTTTCATAGTGTTTTTATCGATGCCTACGATTGGGTAATGCAGACTAATGTACTGGGAATGGGACAATTTGCCGATGGGGGAATTCTCGCCTCTAAACCCTACGCCGCCTCGGCCAACTATATTGATAAAATGAGTGATTATTGTCGGGGTTGTGTGTATAAAAAAAATGAACGAGTCGGGGATTTAGCCTGTCCTTTTAACTTTCTTTACTGGGATTTTTTGGCACGACATCGAGAAAAATTAAAATCCCAAGGTCGCGTTAATATGATTTTAGGTCATCTCGATCGAATGTCGGCAGCTGAACTTAATCAAATGCGCTACCAGTCCAACCAATTAAGAGCTATCAGTAGTCAGCTTTGAATCAGTTATCAGTTATCAGTTATCAGTTATCAGATGCCAGTTTTCAGTTCACTGATTACTGTTTACTGTTTACTGGTCATGAAAAACCCCGAAACCCAGTATGATAATTACTATATGAGTAAATCAAAGGAAAAAAACCGGATTGCCTATCAGGAATTTGGATCTCAAAGTAATTCTCCAGCTTTTGAGCGTTCCATTCCCGAATTACCCCCAAATCAGCAGAATTTGCGAGTACAAACCTCCCGCTCTGGTCGTGCGGGAAAAACCGTTACCATAGTTACGGGTTTTCAATGCCATACCGAAACTCTGACGAAATTATTAAAACAGCTAAAAACTGCTTGCGGGACGGGTGGTACAGTTAAAGAAAATACCATTGAGATCCAAGGAGATCATCGCCAAAAGATACTACAAATTCTCATTGAATCGGGTTACAAAGCCAAAATTAGCGGAGGATAGCTAAAAATCATGATTCCCTCTTGGTTGCTTATCGGTGTCGTGGGATTTTTGGTAGCGTTAGCTGGGGGATTACTCAATTCCCGCGATGTGCGTTGGTTTGCGCGCTTGCGTCGTCCCGATTGGTTAACCTTTGAAAGATTAATCCCTCTTATCTGGACAATTATCTATATTTGTGGCGCAATTTCTGCTTATTTAGTCTGGGAAGCTCAACCGGCTAATAAGTGGTTTTTGATGACTTTTTATCTGTTGGTGGAACTGACTATTACTGCCTATACTCCCGTCACCTGTAAACTACGCAGTCTCAAAGCGGGAACGATTATCGGCGGTACGGGTTTTTTCTTGGGTTGTCTTCTGGCGCTATTGGTCTTCCCTGTTTCTTCTTGGGCGGGTATCCTACTCCTACCTTACCTGATCTGGAGTCCGATCGGTACCTATGTGACTTGGGAAATGACCCATCTCAATCCTCGGGATGTATAGATAGGTAAAGTGGGATGGGTTAAAAATTAACACATCCCACAGATATTATTGCCATCTACCAACTTAAAAATCTAGACTGTTTTTAGCGCTCTAACTCGCTCTACCTTTACCTTGGTAGGACTGGAGCAATCAAGGAAGTTGGGAACCTCCTGACGACAGTGAGGACAATACCAGTAGGCACGACTAGCTGCAAGGTGACGAAGGGTAATTCCCGAACAAATAGGGCAGCTGTGCATGGATTGTTAGAGGAATTTTAAACGTTTTTAAAATTGTCCTACCTCCTGAAATAATCCTAAACAAAATCGCCGCTCTTTAAATCTATCTTTAGGTAGAAACCCAGTGTGTCTTTCGATAGATTTCCAGGAAAATACCTAGGGATGAGGACGGAAAAGATGGCAATGTTGCGGGTGATAAAGTTGCGATCGAGTTCCTGTAATCTGGTTTAAAGCGGGACTAATTAGATAAAGGGTAGTTCTAGTTAAATTTTCCCGATGGGTTAATTGGGCCATCTCTGACAGGGGGACAACCCAGATTTTTTCGTCGGGCCAACCGAGACGGAAACAAACGGCCACCTGTTGCTCTGGCTGGTAGTATTGTAGGAGTTTTTCCTGGGCTTTGTCAACGTGACGGGCGGCTAAATATAGGCATAAACTGGCTTTATGGGCAGCTAACGAGGCTAATTCTTCACTTTCTGGCATGGGAGAGGCTTTTCCTTCCACCCGGGTTAGAATAATTGTCTGGACTAATTCCGGAATCGTTAATTCTAGGGCCAATTTGGCCGCTAATCCTTGAAAGGCACTAATTCCGGGGATTAGCTGAAAGGGTATATCTGCTGCTGTCAAAAGATGAATTTGTTCTTGGATGGCACTATAGAGACTTAAATCCCCCGATTGCAGTCGCACCACCGCTAAACCCTGACGCACGCGATCGATCATTAAAGGGATAATTTCTTCTAGGGTGATGCTACTGGTGGGAATTAACTCGGCCTCTTTACGAGTGTCCTCAAGAACCTGTTTGGGGACGAGGGAATCAGCAAAGAGGATAACATCGGCTTTTTGGAGAATTTTATAGGCTTTTACCGTCAATAATTCTGGATCTCCGGGGCCCGCACCAATAAAATAGACGGCCGGGGAGAGCGTCGAGGAGTCAATTAAAGTCATACTAAATCCTGTTTAAAAGGGGTGTGGGGTGTCGGGTGTGGATTGTGGGGATGTGGGGATGTGGGGATGTGGGGAAGTGGGGAAGTGGGGAGATGGGAATTATGAATTATGAAGTGGGGAAGTGGGAAAGTTGTCTCATCACCCTATCACCCCAAAACCCTATCACCCCAAAACCCTATCACCCCAAAACCCTATCACCCTATCACCCCAAAACCCTATCACCCTATCACCCCAAAACCCTATCACCCTATCACCCTATCACCCTATCACCTCCTGACGACCGACGACCGACTCCTATCATTAACCTGAACATTTGTATTTAATTAGGGTGAAACTGACTATAATTAATGATAAAGATGAACGTAGGTTGGGTTGAAGCATGAAACCCAACGTCCGCATGGGTTACGAAGTGCGCTAACCCATCCTACAAATAATTGTGCCTCCCTACTTAATGATAAAGCACAGTCAGCATTGACAATGATTAGCGATCAATCCCTCCCCCCCCAAAATATTGAAGCGGAAGAATCTATCCTAGGTGGTATTCTACTAGATCCAAAAGCGTTAGGTAGAATCAGTGATTTTTTAATTCCAGAAGCTTTCTATGTGAAAACCCATCAAGATATTTATCGTGCGGCGCTTGCTTTACAAGGGAAGGGAAAACCGACGGATTTAATGACGGTTAGTAGTTGGTTACAGGATAATTATCTGCTGGAAGAAATCGGGGGAATGCCGCGATTGTTACAATTAATTGAGCGCACTGTCTCGGCTGCTAACATCGATCGCTATGCGGAATTAGTGATGGATAAATATATGCGTCGTCAGTTAATTTCCACTGGGGGAGAAATTATCGAGTTAGCTAGGGATACGACGCTAGAATTAGAAAATGTTTTCGATGAATCGGAACAAAAGATTTTTCGTCTCACCCAAAAACGACCCCAGGAGGGTTTAATTTTTCTGGGGGATACTTTAATTGAAACTTTTAACGAAATTGAGAAGATGCAGGAGACCACCACTCTACCCGGTATCGAAACTCAATTTTATGATCTCGATGCGATGACCAGTGGTTTACAACCCTCGGATTTAGTTATTATTGCGGGTAGGCCTTCTATGGGAAAAACTTCTTTTGCTCTTAATATTGCCTATAATATCGCTCAACAGAATTTACCTGTGGCTGTCTTTAGTTTGGAGATGTCTAAGGAACAATTGGCCCAACGTTTGTTATCAAATGAGGCTAAAATCGAAAGTAATCGGATTCGCTCTGGCCGTTTGGGACAAAATGATTTAGAAAAAGTTCTTGTGGGACTAGAAAAGTTATTAAATTTGCCCATATATATCGATGATAGTGCCAATCTAAGTGTAATTCAAATGCGTTCCCAAGTGCGGCGTTTACAGGCAGAAAAAAAGGGACAAATGGGATTAGTTTTAATCGATTATCTGCAATTAATGGAGGGGGGAGGTGATAATCGCGTTCAGGAACTTTCTAAAATTACTCGTAGTCTTAAGGGTTTAGCCAGAGAAATTCATGCTCCAGTAATTGCTCTTTCTCAGTTAAGTCGCGCCGTGGAATCTCGTAATAATAAAAGACCGATGATGTCCGATTTACGCGAGTCGGGATGTTTAGCGGGTGATAGTTTAGTTGAGTTAGCCGATCCTCGTGCTAAAGTGCCAATTTGTGAGTTAGTTAATTGCTCTAATTTTACGGTTTTTGCTCTTAATGAGGAAACAATAAAATTAGAAAAAGCACTGGTAACTAAGGTCTTTTCCACAGGATTTAAGCCAGTTTTTCGATTAACAACTCGTTTAGGTTGCACGATTAGAGCTACAGCCAATCATAAATTTTTGACTGTCCACGGTTGGCAAAGATTAGATGAATTAAATATTGGTAATTATATCGCTTTACCTCGCTCTCTGAGTAATTCAGACCTAACTTTTAATTGGGATGAAGTTATGGCAATTCAAGCGGATGGAGAGACAGAAGTGTATGATTTAACAGTAGATAAATTACATAACTTTATTGCCAATAATATCATCGTCCATAACAGTATCGAACAGGATGCGGATTTAATTATGATGTTATACCGAGATGAATATTATAACCCCGATAGTCCCGATCGAGGTGTGGCTGAAGTAATTATTACTAAACACCGTAACGGTCCCACTGGCACAATTAAGCTACTTTTTCAACCGGAATTTACCAAGTTTCTCAATCTTAAACAAAGTCGCTCTAATTATTAAAATGCCAGCAAATATTAACTATAAAAAACCCAATTGGCTCTTAATACTTTTGGCAATTATCCTAACTCTCGGTGTGGTTTTTCGTTGGGCAAATATTGATAAAAAAGTCTATTGGCATGATGAATCCTACACCACCATTAGAACCACTGGTTATCAAGCAAAGGAAATCGCTGATACTATCTTTCAAAATCGTCTTTTATCTACCACAGAATTAGGAAAATTTCAACAACTCAAACCCAAAAGTAATGTTTTTGATACAATAAAATCTCTCGCTAAAGAAGACCCTCAACACCCACCTTTATATTTTATCATCTCTCGCTATTGGCAAAAAATATTCGGTTTTTCTCCCGTTTCTTCCCGCAGTTTAGCAATTGTTTTTAGTCTTCTCTCTCTGCCATTTATTTACTATCTATCTCTAGAATTATTTACATCAAAATTAACGGCAATTTTAGCAGTAATTTTATTGGCAATGTCTCCAGTTGATATAATATTTGCTCAAATGTCCCGTCAGTATAGTCTTTTAGTTTTGTTAACGATAATAAGTCAATTACTGCTGTTAAAATGTCTCAAAAAAACAACTCTTGTTAATTGGTCTTTATACACCTTATCTAATACTCTCGGACTCTACACCCATCTCTTTTTTATTCTCAACTTATTTGCTCAAGCAGCCTTGATACTTTGGTATTTTCTTATGAAACCAGAGCGAAAAAATAACTTGATATTTTTCCTGTTATCTGGGTTGACAATGATAATTTTATATATCCCCTGGTTACAGGTTTTTTTAACTAACTCTCAAAGAGCCTTTAACTCCACCAGTTGGGCTGCCGTTAAATATCTCGATTGGGGATTGTTCGGTAAATTATGGCTCTTAACTTTTACTTGTCCATTTAGCGATAGCGATTTTGGTTTTAATAACATCTTAACCTATATATATAGACTAATTTTTTTAATCTTAATTATCTATGCTTTTTATCGAGTTTATCGCTACAATAACCCGATAGTTTTTACTTTTCTGATTACCTCAACCCTAGTACCTTTCGTCGCTTTAGTCATTCCCGATCTAATTTTTATCACCACTAGATCAACTGTCACCCGTTATCTAATTGCGACTTTTCCCACTATCTATATAACTGTAGCTTTTTTCTTGTCACAATTGCTTAATCAAGGTAAAATTTTAGGTAAAATTATCTTGACTTTTTTGTTAACTGCTAGTATAATATCAAACTTTAATAATGCTCTTTCCGAAACCAGTTGGGCAAAAGTTCCTAGTTATTGGAATGGCGAAGTTGCTAGAAAAATCAATGCTGTACCCAATGCCATTATTATCAGCGACGAAGGTAATGACTGGACTAACTTAGGTGATTTGCTTTCCCTTAATTATCGTCTTAATTCTGATGTACAATACTTCCTGACTACCACTAACCCCGATACCGATAAGTTAAAAGAAGTCCTAGAAATTCCCCAGGCCAACTTATTTTTTTTTCGTCCTTCCAATCGGTTATTACTGGCCCTAGATCAATTCGATATTCGTCTTGATTATTTCTATCCTCAGGGTCAATTGTGGCGAAGGAAGAAATAGGTAAATATATAAGTAGGTGGGTGGAATTAAATATAAAATGAACGTAGGTTGGGTTGAAGCATGAAACCCAACGCCCGCATGGGTTACGAAGTGCGCTAACCCATCCTACAAATAATTGTGCCTACCTACTTATTTTGGGTCAATCTAGCCTCAAAGAGTTGAGCAAAGCTGGTATTATAACCAGTTAAAACCGTTAATCTTCACCTTAAAGAAATGACTTTTCTAATTCCGACTAGCGTTTGGCGGCAAATTCTTAAAAAGCTCCCTATACTACTATTCTTAGCATCTTTTCTCATAGTCCTACTATTAGGCTATTTTTCTGCCGCTTTCTCTCAAAGTCGAGATCCTGATATCCGCGGTGTTTGGATTACCACCAACGATACTGCGATGCTGATGGACAGGGATAAACGACAACAGGCGATCGAGCAATTAGTTAATCTTAATTTTAATGCTATCTATCCCGTGGTTTGGAATTCCGGTTATGCTCTCTATCCCAGTGCGATCGCCCAACGGGAAGGAATACAGCCTTTTGTGCCTACGGGAGCGCAGGGACAAGATATCTTGGCAGAATTGGTCGAACAAACGCGAGGACGGGGATTATTGGTCATTCCTTGGTTTGAATTCGGATTTATGGCCCCTCCCACCTCAGAATTAGCCTTAAAACATCAGGACTGGTTAACCCAAAAACGCGACGGAGGAACCACTTGGGTGGGGGCCGCCGGGGAGGTAGTCTGGTTGAATCCTTTCCGTCCCGAGGTACAGAATTTTATTATTGAGTTAGTCTTGGAAGTGGTGGGACAATACGATATTAATGGCATCCAATTCGACGATCATCTGAGTTTACCCAACGAATTCGGCTATGATCCCTATACTATCGCTCTTTATCAACAGGAAACCGAAAAAATGCCCCCAGCTAACCCCCGGGATCCCGAATGGACAAAATGGCGGGCCGATAAAATCACTGCTTTTCTGGCTAATCTCAAAGAATCAATTCAGGCAATTAAACCGAATATACTGCTTTCGATCGCCCCTAATCCCTACGAATTCGCCTATAATGGTCATTTACAGGATTGGCTCGGTTGGGTGCGACAAGGATTAGTCGATGAGTTAATCGTACAGGTTTATCGTCCCGATCTGCCCAGTTTTCTCAAACAAATAGAGCGTCCCGAAATTCAGGAAACCCAGCAAACTATCCCCACCGCTGTGGGGGTTTTAACCGGTTTACGCAATCGACCGATTGCCCTACCCTTGATTGAAGAAAAGGTATTGGCTGCTCGTCAACGGGGTTTAGGGGTGATTTTCTTCTTTTATGAAAGTCTCTGGCAGCAAGCTTTGGAACCTCCAGAAACCAGAAAAGCGGCAATTCAAGCGATGTTTTCGCAACCCATCACTCCCCGTCTTCCCGTGCTGGAAAATATTCCCTTAGTTAGTACACCTGAACCTGTTGACCAGCCAAGACTAACCCCCACACCTCCCCCCTTAGCGCCGGACGGGATCGAAATTCCTGTAATTCCCCCTCCGGGTAGTTAAGAAGATTTGTCCCCATAAAAATTACAGATGGAATCATCGAATTTAAGTCCCCCTTTTCCCCTTTTTTTAAGAGGGATGGAAATGCTGGGGGGATGAAAATTTTTTATTCAGATTTTGGAGAACTGGTAGGCTATTGACGATATTTCGTTTGTTAAGCTAGACTTACTCATTCTCTGCTAAATAGATATGATTGGTTAAAATTTCTCCAGATTTCTGCACAGAGTTGATAACTTCTGTAAAATTACGAAAATAAACACCATATTGACTGGTTCCATAATCAATAATTTTATCACCCGTGAAAAAGTAAACCCCTAAGTCTTCTTTAGCAAGTGAAATTTCTGGATTTAAATTTTTTAATTGATTATCTTCAATGATTTTTGTGACATCAACATCATAACTTTTTAAGGTATGAAGATAAACATAATTGTTGAGAATATCGGTTAAAATCGGGCTATGGGTGGTGATCAAAACCCGATTATCATGCTCGGTGACAAATTGAACTAAAATATCCATTAAGCGAATTTGATTTTCGGGATGCAAATTAACCTCTGGTTCATCTATCATCAAAAAATTGTTTTTTTCCTTGGCCCAATATTTGAGGTAAAGATACAAGACAGTCAACTGATTGACTGAAGATGAAGCTAGATACATAGGTAAATCTTTGCTTTCATCGAATTTAAAAGAAAATTGAATAGGTGCGATCGATTCTAGACTAGAAATCGTGATTTCTCCTCCCATTAATCCGATCATCTTTTCAATCAGAGAATTATAAACTGAATTAATTTCTTTCTTGGTATTGAGAGAATAAAGCGATTCAATCACTTTATTCATTGGTTCTGTATAAGACCTTTTGGGTAATTGTTCTTGAAGACGTTTGAATATATTTTTATTAGTATCACCATCATCATCAATATTTTCTATTAATTCTTGCAATCGACGATTATACTCACTTCTTTTATTTCTCTCTATCTCATAAATGTACTGGTAGAAAACAGGAAAAAAGCTACGACTAGCGGGGATAAAAAAAGTATCTTCTGCATGAGACAAAAGCACTCTTATTATTGACGGAATAATTACTGATTCCTTGTATGGTTTAGCTCTCTCAAAAAAGTCTCTGGGTATTTGATCAAATACTTTTTCAGGTATATTAGGTTCTTTTATATTTATTGTTAGGCTACCTTTGCCCTTGCTAATCTGTAAATACTCCAGATCATTATTTCCTGCAACACGAACCAAAAAAGTTGTTTTAAATTTTGTCTCTTTAAATTCTTGGATATTTGCTTGAAAAATTAATTTATTGGAACTAATAATCGTTTCTTTAATACTGGCATCAAGATTGTAGGTATTAACAACTTCTTTTTCAATAAATCGGCTAAATTTATTGAGAATCTCATCGATTAATTCTTGATTGATCGTAATTTTTTTAATAGGTTTTTCCGAGTCAATTAGTAAAGAATCAATTTGGGTATTTTCGGAAAACTTTCTAATATTGTCATGATTAAAAATTGTCCATAAAAGCTGAGAAACTAGGGTTTTGCCACTATTATTGTAACCAATAAAAGTATAAAACTTTTTGGTTAAATCTATAGCTTGATTATTATTTCTAATTGATCCCAAATTCTTGATCAGTAGTTCCATATTATTTTTACCAATCACACCGAGAGGATAACTAATTTTTTAAAGGTGGACAAAATGCCCACCCTTAAAACTATTGTAAACTGCTAGTTAACTGACTTTTGGCCTTAGCTAAAGCTTCGCTTAACTTACTAGCATCCCGTCCCCCAGCTTGAGCTAAATTGGGACGACCACCACCACCACCGGCGCAGATTTTAGCGATCGCACCGATAAATTTACCCGCTTGTAAACCCTTATCTTTAATCACCCGGGAACTAAAAGCGGCCACTAAACTCACTTTATCAGCTGCGGGAGTCGAGGCCAAAACCACTGCCCCTTCCCCTAATTTTTGCTGTAGTCTTTCGGCTGCGGCCATCAAAGCATTAGCATCAATATCGCCCAAAGAAGCGACTAATAGCTTAAATTTACCGATAGATTCAGCTTGGGATAACAAAGAGTCCGATTTAGTCATCGCCAACTCCTGTTTAACCGCTTCTAACTGCTTTTGTGTCCCCTTTAACTCTGATTGTAGGGCCGTAATGCGATCGGGAATTTCCAGAGGTTTGACCTTAAAGCGATCGCATAAATCCCGTACTACTAGATCCCGTTCATTCAAATAGGCTAACACAGCAGGGCCAGCCACCGCTTCGATGCGACGAATTCCCGCGGCGATTCCCGTCTCGGAGATGATTTTAAATAAACCGATCTCGGCGGTATTTTTAACGTGAGTTCCCCCGCATAATTCCATAGAAACGCTAGGAATATCGATAACTCGCACTTCTGAGCCGTATTTCTCGCCAAACATGGCAATCGCTCCCTTATGCTTCGCTTCTTCCAATCCCATCACCGCTATCTCGGTGTCATGCGCTTCGGCAATCCAAGTGTTAATCTGTTCTTCCACCTGTTGCAATTCAGAGCTAGTCAGGGGACGAGGACAGTTAAAATCAAAACGGAGGCGCTCGAAACTGACTAGGGAACCCGCTTGGGAAATCCCCCCATCGACAAGCTTTTTCAGGGCCGATTGTAGCAGATGGGTGGCGGTATGATTAGCTTGCGCGCGACGACGACAGGAACGGTCAATCTGTGCATTAATTGTATCGCCTGTGGTGACAATTCCCCGCTCAATCCGACCAAAATGGATAAAAATCCCCGATTCTTTCTGCACATCCTCAACGCGGATAAGCAGATTATCGCCGGTTAAATAACCCTTATCAGCGATTTGTCCACCCGATTCGGCGTAAAAAGGGGTTTGATCGAGAACTACCTGCACCTCAGTTCCTGATGCGGCCGATTCCACCGTTTTACCGGCGACTAAAACCGCCGTTACTGTTGCGGCTGCTTGTAAATCCGTATAACCGAGAAATTCCGTCGGGTGAATATGTTCCGCCAGCTTATCTAAACTGCCCTGTACCGTCAAATCTATGGTTTCGTGGGCGGCTTTCGATCTTTGCTGCTGTTTTTTCATTTCCTGCTCGAAACCAGCCGTATCGACGCTTAAACCCTGCTCCTCAGCGATTTCTTGAGTGAGTTCCAGGGGGAAGCCATAGGTATCATAAAGGGTAAAGGCATCGACTCCCGAAATCTGGCTTTTTTCTTTTTCTAGAATCGATTCTAGCAGTTTCTCGCCTCTTTCTAGGGTTTCTAAAAATCTAGCTTCCTCTCGCTCTAATTCTGTCTTGATCACCGTTTCCCGTTCCCGAACATTGCCATAGACGGACTCGGAAAGAGCGATCGCAATTTCCGCCACTTTGCTGATAAATTGACCTTCAATACCGATTAAACGCCCGTGCCGTACTACTCTCCGAATCAGACGGCGCAGGACGTAACCCCTGTCAGTATTCGATGCTGAGATACCATCCGCTATCATGTGTACTACCGAGCGCACATGATCACCGATGACTTTTAGGGAAACTTTCGTTTTTTCGTCCGCTTTCTGGTAGTCTATGGCTGCTAACCGGGCTGCTTCGGCGACAATCGGGAAAATTAGGTCAGTTTCGTAGTTATTGGCGACTTTTTGCAGGATTTGCGCCATCCGTTCCAAACCCATCCCCGTATCGATATTTTTATTCGCTAGGGGTGTCAGATTGCCGTCTGCGTCGCGGTTATACTGCATGAAGACGAGGTTATAAAACTCGATAAAACGGCTATCATCCTCTAAATCGATGGTTTTATCCCCTAATTCCGGGTGAAAATCGTAGTAAATTTCCGAACAGGGACCACAGGGACCCGTGGGACCCGATACCCAAAAGTTATCCGCTTCGCCCATTTTTTGGATACGATGGGCAGGAATACCGATTTTATCGCGCCAGATAGCGAAAGCTTCCTCATCCTCTCTAAAGACACTAACGACTAATCTTTCGGGGGGAAGGTTAAAAACCTCTGTGGACAATTCCCAGGCCCAGGCGATCGCTTGTTCTTTAAAATAATCACCAAAGCTAAAATTGCCCAACATCTCAAAAAAAGTATGATGTCTAGCAGTCCGGCCGACATTTTCGATATCGTTGGTGCGAATACATTTTTGGGAAGTGGTAGCGCGGGGAAATTCCGGGGTCTTTTGCCCTAAGAAAATCGGCTTAAAAGGGAGCATTCCCGCAATAGTCAGCAAAACGGTGGGGTCTTCTGGTACTAGAGAGGCACTAGGGAGAATTTTATGGTTTCTGGCCGCAAAAAAGTCTAAAAATCGCTGGCGAATCTCGCTTCCGCTTAGGTGGTTACTCATAGAAGATGTCAGTTAGTCAGAAAATGCCTATTTTATCCATTGTGGCATTTTTGCGTTTTAACTCTCCACCTTTACTCTCGCGCCGCTTGTCGGACTTGTTCTAAGTCTAAATCCAAAGCTTGAGCGATTTGTTCCACACTTAAACCCAAAGCAAGCAAACGGGGAATAGATTCCAGTTTTCCTTCTAGTTTTCCTTCTAGTTTTCCTTCCAGTTTTCCTTCCAGTCGTCCTTCCCGTTTAGTTGCTTCCTTCCATTCCTGATAGGTTTGAGATAAAGTCATAAACACCTCTCTATCCTCAGTTTCTAGGATGTTATTTACTTCCATACTAACCCGCCAACTAATTAATAATTCTAGGACATTTTCCCTGAAAGCATTACCTTGAGGGAATTCTAACAATTCTCGCACCGCTTGGTTTTGCGTTTTTCCCCGTCCCAATAGTCTTAACCAAAGAGTCTCAGCAGTCACAGGCAATTGATTAATAGCGATAATTGCCGTGCGATAAAGCGAGGGAAGAAAATACACTCCTTCTGGCCACTCTGGGTCTAATTTTGCCCCAAATCCCTCTAAAACAGTGATACCAGCAGTCGGGGATAAAATCCACAAACGGGGGGCATTGTCTTCATTGTAGCTCTGATTTTCCCGTTTAGCTTGTCT
>SFAU01000295.1 GCA_007096045.1 Microcystis novacekii Mn_MB_F_20050700_S1
CAAAACCTCAGAAAATAATTGGTTACTGCAAGAATACACCCCCGCAAGGGGAATTATATCCCTAGATTCTTTAGGAATTAGTCTAAATCTTGCCGATATTTACGAAGGAATTGATTTTAGTCTCAACTCCTAACTTTAGCTATCTTTTAAGAGGACGTACTAAAAACAATTTTACCATCTTTTACCGCTACCAAACGCAAAGTTAAGGGTCCAGATGTATTAGTTTTACTAGCAGCAACTGCCTCAAGTGTCTCGATAGAATTACCCGACTTTTTGACTTGATCGATAAAGTTAACTACCGTAGTTAATAAACCATCTTCCACTTGAATTGACCCTAAAACTCCCGCACTTCTAGCGCGAAATTGAGCCGATGCTAAGAGTAAATCTAAACGCTTTTGTAGGTCTTCTTCTGTCATATTTTGCGGATCAATAGAAACGGCAGCGATTACCTGTTTCTCCTCAAAAACTCTTTGATTGGGAACCACATCAGCAAAGACACGAATCTCGGTTTCTCCTAAGACATAATTACCTGCGGAAAGGATTCTCACCACATATTCTTTACCGTCCTGTAATTGTTGACTTAACTGTTCTACCTGTGCTTTTGTGATCTTAACTAAACGCTGGTCAAAATTAGGCTGATTCGGTTGGGTGGCACGGATAGCATTTATATTCGCTTCCCGCAATAACTTATCAATAACAGCGACAATAGCTTGAGGATCAACAATACGAAAAGCTCCAAAAGATAACACCTGTCCCCGGAAAATAGCGATTTGTTTTTCCCGCAATTCTTGATAGGTTTGATAGTATTGTTCTAAAACTTCCACTTCCCGCTTAAGAAAAGCCATTTGAGTTTCTAAATCCTTTAATTTTCCCTCGCGCTGTTCCAAAGCTAAATTTTTATCCACAATCGATCGATCGAGTTCTCCAATGCGTTGATCCCGGCGATCAATTTCTAGCTGTAGGGTTTTTTGTTGAGTTTCCAACTGTTGAAGTCGCGCTTGTCTGGTGGTTAATAACTTTTGTTGATTAGCTAACTCTTTATCTCTAGCTTGAACGGTGGTTTGTAGTTGATTTATCTGACTAGAAAGAATTGATTTTTGTTGAGACAATTGATCCCGTTGACTGATTAACTGCGCTTTTTGATTAGTTAAAATAACTCGTTCATTATTTAAATTAGCCACTTCCTTGCGAAACTTTTCCAACTGTCCCGAAACTAATCGCAACCGTTGACGAGAAGCTTGATAATTTTTGTTAAGAACCTCTAGACGTTTCTGCACAGCTATCTGTTCACTTTTAGCCGTTTTTAAAGCTTTTTCCACCTGATTTTTTTGTTCGGTGGTTTTTCTCACCTGACTTTCCAAATCCTTAATAGCGGCACGACGTTCATTTAAAAGGCGATCCAGTTCAAAAACCCCTTGACGCAGGGATTTACTAGAAGCAAACAAGACAATTAAAGTCGAGCCGGCGATCAAAATTCCCGTTACAATCGTCATCAAAGTTGCGGTTTGTTTCGGACGCAGATTAAATAAACGCATCCTTTTCTTACCGATACGGCTCCCTATGCGATCGCCAATCGCCGCTATCAGACCACCTAAAACCACGATGGCCAAAACTAAAATATAAGCGCTAGTCATCCAGAATTTAGGTAAATTGTTGACTGAGAGCGACGGGATTATGGACGGTAATTTTCTTCTTGTAAATTGAGACCATTTCTTGATCCCGCAGCTCTCCCAATAAACGGGTGACAGTGACGCGGGTAGAACCGATCGCTTCTGCGATCGCTTGGTGAGACAATTTTAGATCCACCCGGATGCCATCGGGGGTGGGAACCCCAAAATCACGACAGAGAATTAATAAAAAACTGACCAAACGTGAACCCATATCCCGGTGAGCCAAGGTTTCGATCATCATTTCCGTTTGCAGAATCCGCGAGGACAACCCCTGCAACATCAACATTGATAAATCGGGACTATTGCGGAGGGACCTTTCTACCTGCTCGATCGGGGCCGAGAGTAATTCTACTGGAGTAAAAGCCACGGCATGATAAAAACGATCCGATCGCTGACCGGTAAGTAAGGATAGCACACCAAAGACGCTATTTTCCCGCAGTAGAGCCACGGTAATTTCTTCTCCCGCTTCATAGACTCGCGACAACTTAACGGCTCCTTTCAGCAAAAAATAGACTCTTTCGGCCGGATCTCCCGGGAAAAAGATCGTTTTGCCACGCTCGAACAATTCCACCACCGGGGGGAAATTGCCGCTGCCGATTCGACGGAACACATCTGCTAGGGGTTTATCTTGTATTAATGATAAGTCCATCTCACATCCAAAAAAGGGGAAAATTGTTTTTATTATGCAACGAGTGTCACCTTTATTAAACATAACCGCTGCCTAAACTGGGAAAAGTTTTGGGCGCTTTTTGCCAGACAATGGGGGAGGGGTGATCATTGCTGCCCCGTTATCTGTATCCCTATTATACCGAATCTCGCTGGGGTCGGCTATTGGGGAGATTTTTGTAAGAGAAACGAGAACTATGTTAGATTTAACGGGAAAAAACGCCCTAGTGACGGGAATTGCCAATAATCGCTCGATCGCTTGGGGAATTGCCCAACAACTCCATCAAGCTGGTGCGAATATCGGTGTCACCTATCTCCCCGACGAAAAAGGCCGTTTTGAGAAAAAGGTGCGAGAATTGGCCGATGAACTTAATCCCGCTTTTTATGTCCCCTGCGATGTCCAAAATGACCAACAGGTAGAAGATACTTTCGCTACAGTGGCGGAAAAATGGGGTAAACTGGATATTTTGATTCACTGTCTCGCTTTTGCCGATAAAGAGGGTTTAACGGGCGATTTTACCGCCATCCCCCGGGAAGCTTTCACTAAATCCCTAGATATTAGCACTTTTTCCCTAACCCGTCTAGCGCGATCGGCTAAACCTTTGATGATGGCAGGGGGAAGTATTATCACTCTTACCTATCTCGGTGGTGTAAAAGTAATTCCTAACTATAATTTAATGGGTGTGGCAAAAGCCGGTTTAGAAATGAGTGTTCGCTATTTAGCCGCGGAATTAGGGGGCCAAAAGATCCGAGTTAACGGTATTTCTGCCGGTCCAATTCGCACCTTAGCATCTTCGGCCGTGGGGGGAATTCTTGATATGATCCATCATGTGGAAGAAATCGCTCCTTTACATCGCACGGTGACACAAATTGAGGTGGGAAATACGGCCGCTTTTTTAGCCAGTGATCTTTCTAGTGGTATTACCGGACAGATTATTTATGTAGATTCCGGTTACGAAATTATGGGAATGTAGTTTTCTTCAGTTATTAGTTATTAGTTATTATTGTCACGGGGTTCCCAAGGAGTGTTTTTGACTCCTTTGGGATTAATTGCGTTCGTGCTGACCGTATATTAGAATTTGATAGAATACCCCAAAACGAGAGTAAGCTGTTGACTATCTAAATTACTCGTTAAGACTGTCTATGAGAAGGGAGCAGGGAGCAGCGAGAGAAGGACAGTAATCAGTGAAAAGACAGTAGGAAACTTCTATTTAATACTGCACACTTAAAACTCAAATCTGATAACCGATAACTGATAGCTGTCTCGGAGTCTCGACTAGGAAATTAATTCTGCACGACTACTTATTTGATTAGAAGTAGGTTGTTTTGCTATTTTGTCTGTTAATTTAGCATAAAGAGTAACGAAGAGCCAAATAAGGCTTGACAAACTAGCTAGACTTGACTTATAATTATCTTTATAGTGGGAATCCGTGTCGCCCTGTAACCCCCCTCTTTTCAGGCCAGATAACGACCATCTTTCTTTTCCTGACCGCAGAAGTGACTTCAAGATGACAGAATTTCGCATCGAGAAAGACAGCATGGGAGAAATTCCCGTCCCTACCGATAAACTTTGGGGAGCGCAGACCCAAAGATCTCTACAATACTTTAGTATCGGTGATCATCTCATGCCCCGAGAGATGATCGGCTCCTATGCCATTCTCAAAAAAGCCTGTGCAATTGTCAATCAGCAAAAACAGCGCTTGAGTGAGGAGAGAAAAAACCTTATCTGTCAAGTCTGTGATGAAATTTTAGCCGGACAACACGCGGATAACTTTCCCCTCTACGTTTGGATGACGGGAAGTGGCACCCAATTTAACATGAACATCAACGAAGTCATCTCCAATCGTTGCAGTCAACT
>SFAU01000003.1 GCA_007096045.1 Microcystis novacekii Mn_MB_F_20050700_S1
AGAAATTGATGATAGTTCTCTGAATGTGATTAAAGCCAATCGGAGTGAATCCGCTCAGTCTAAAGAGAGAAAAAAACGGAATCAAGAGAACTTTCCTGTGCATAGTTTTCGGACTTTGTACAGAAGACCTGGGGACAATTTGCTTGAATACAGTGGAATGTACGATTAGGGAGGGAAGTTATTAGACCTCTTGCATAAATCCGAAAACAAACGATAGAAACAATAATGGGAGGGACTTTCAGTTAATTATTTATTAGTAGTTGATAATCTTCAAAAATGTTGCTGTACAAGGATCGACTTTTGCAAGAGGTCTATTGTTTTTCTAAGATAACTCGACCGACTCAACTGCAACAAAAAGCGTTAGATTTATTGGGAGTTTCCCTGATTTGTACCCAGTAACGGGGTGCTGGAAATTCTTTTAATCCCTTCTACAGCACAGGTTATGGCTTTTTGTCAACGGGGAAGTCCAGGTATAGTCATTTCAGATAAGTCTGATACACTCTAGACCAGTTAAACCCTTATGAACTCTGGCATTGATATTCTCAATCTTAATTGAAATGACTATAACTGATAACCGATAATGTGTGGAGCAGATCGAGTTAGCTTTTCCGGCTCTCTGTCACCCCGTGAGTAGGGGCGAGAGGACAGAAAAATTGGCAGACAAAGAAAATTTTTTCCGAACTGGAGTAGCAAAAAAATCCCAGTCCGGTTAAAATTGATTATCGATCGATTGTGTGAGGAGTTCGATCCCCATGACCAATAAACGCACAGCAAGGCTGCTGGGCAGTTGCCTGCGCCGCCTGCCTGCCCATAGCTGGCTCGTCCTAGTTTTTTGGGCTTTGATTATCGCTCCAGTCCAAGCTGCTCTCGAATTACGCATCGCCATCAGTAAAGGTGTTAGTGCCGTCTCCGTGGGCAGTTCCACCGATGCTGTGGTAAAAGATGGGGCCGGCAGAGTCTTAGGAGAATTGACCGCCATGAATGCCCTCAATGCTAATCCCAGAGGAAAAGCGGTGGGTTTGGCCGATTGGCAGGCCAGTCAATTGCTCATCGAACCGGAGAATGATGGTTACGTCTGGATTAACGATCGCTGGTATCGAGGACGGATACGGATCATTCGGCAAGGTTCTGGGGTGACAGCCCTAAATTTAGTCGATTTAGAGGAATATCTCTATAGTGTCGTCGGTGCGGAAGCGATTCCCTCCTGGCCGCAAGAGGCCTTAAAAGCCCAATCCGTGGCGGCGCGCACCTATGCTCTCTACCAAATGAATACTTCTGGCAATCGCATCTACGATCTCGATACCACCACCCGCACCCAAGTTTATAAGGGTCTGGAAAGCGAGTTTACTAGCACCCACGAGGCAGTTGATAGCACCGCCGGACAAATTATGAGCTTCAACGGCAAACCGATTCTAGCGGTGTTTCACTCCTCCTCTGGAGGCCATACAGAAAATGTCGAAGATGTTTGGAATTCCCCCTTACCCTACCTGCGCGGTGTCGTCGATTACGATCAGGTCGCACCGGTATTTCAATGGTCAAAAAACTTTAGTGCCAGTCAATTAGGCCGTTTAATCGGTGGTGTCGGTCGCGTGCGATCGCTATCTCCCGAAAGGATCACTCCCCACGGACGAGTGATTACAATGCGTGTAGTGGGCGCTCAAGGCTCTAAATTAATCTCTGATACCCAATTACGGCGAATACTGGAGCTGCGTAGTACCCTATTCACGATTTCAGCTAATAACGGTACTTTTGCCATCAATGGTCGCGGTTTCGGTCATGGGATCGGTTTAAGTCAATGGGGCGCTTTTTCCCTCGCCGATCAAGGGGTGACTTATGATCGCATTCTCAGCCATTATTATCAAAATGCTAGTTTAACTGAGATGTCGCAATTGATCCCTCGCTAAAGGCGATGGGATCAATTGCGACGGAATCAGCAGCATCTGGTAGGTTTTTTATCCGATCAGCAAAATTGGATAAAACCAGTAAAATTCCTATATTTTCAAGAAATCTATCGATTTTAACCCCTAAAAGCTAACAACTGACGGCGGACATTGATTGCGGCAAAAAGCGCAAAAATGATTACAATCGAGACAAAATATCAACGACTAGGATTAAATGGCTACTCATATTGTTACTGGTGTCGCGGGTTTTATCGGTTCTAACTTGGCCCAAAAGCTTTTAGAACAAGGAGATCAGGTGATCGGTATCGATCAATTTAACGATTATTACGACCCCAGTTTAAAGCGCAAAAATGCCCATATTCTAGCCAAATATCCCGAATTTAAGTTAATCGAAGCGGATATACAAGCCCTCGACTGGCGACAACTGTTGCAAGGAGTAGAAGTATTATTCCATCAGGCAGCCCAAGCAGGAGTCAGAGCAAGCTGGGGTGATGGATTTCGTCAATATACCGAAAGGAATATAAATGCTACTCAAATTATTCTTGAGGCCGCTAAGGAAACCCCGTCTTTACAACGGATGGTTTTTGCTTCCACTTCCTCGGTGTATGGCAATGCGGAAACGATGCCGACTCCCGAAACCCTTTGTCCCCAACCAGTTTCACCCTACGGCATCACCAAATTAGCGGCAGAAAGACTCTGTTGGCTATATCACCAGAATTTTCACGTTCCCGTCACTGCCTTGCGTTATTTCACCGTTTATGGACCGCGGCAACGTCCCGATATGGCTTTTCATAAGTTTTTGCAAGCAGCGATCGCAGGTCAAGCCATCGGCATCTACGGGGATGGCAAACAAACCCGCGATTTTACCTTTATTAGCGATGCTGTAGCGGCAAATTTAGCCGCTGCCGTCGTACCGGAAGCGGTGGGGGAGGTGTTTAATATTGGTGGTGGTAGTCGCGTGGTTTTGTTGGATGTCTTGGATACTATGGAAAAAGTCATCGGTAAACCGATCGAGCGATCGCATCAAGGCTTGGCCCGAGGAGATGCCCGTCACACCGCCGCCGATGTCACCAAAGCCCGTACAATCTTAGGTTATAACCCCCAAGTCTCCCTAGCGGAAGGATTAGCCCAAGAATGGCAGTGGATTCAGGAATTATATTGTTAACGGGGGCAATATCCTTAATAATCAAAAAATCTCCCTTTGACGGGGAGATTTTGGTTAATATCTAGGGTTATCCCCCGAAAAACTACACTAATTTCAGATCGGGATAATTAGCGAGAATGTCATCTTGACTGAGAATATCACCCTCGCTTTGGGGAGTCCAAATCACTTCTACCGCCAAAAGTCGATCGCCTCCCATACTACCAATTTGTTGCAAGGCCTGTTTCAAGTCTTGGGAATCATTAATTTTGGCTAGGGAAAATTTACCGACAATACCCGCTAAAATAGTCACCAAAATATAGCCTTCCGGTGCGCTTTTAGCTAATTCCCCAGCCGATTCGGGTAAAATATTGTCTCTAGAACCTTGACGCAGTTGATTATTGTAATTAGTTAAGGTTTCCGCCGTTAGTTTACCGCGTTCGTTGAGAGACCACTGATTAAACTTCGCTTCTGCACTGCTGAGGCTGGTTTGTTGGCAATCGACGTTACCATAAACCCAGTATTCCGGATGACGTAACAGGGCCAGGGCCGATTCTTGTAAGACTTCGACTCGTCCCTCGGAGGTGCTAGTATCGACAGTTAGGGCGATTTGATTTAATTCTTGTTGCAGATAACGGGCATTAGCCAACAAACCCACCTGTACTTTCGCCACGGAGACGGTTTCATATCCCGGTTCAACAGCCATACCATTCTCATCACTGCCTCCACCATTACGGAAAGCATTAACGAGGAAATTGGCAATAGCAAAAAAGATTAGCAGAGAAATTAAGCCACCACCACCACCACCCCAAAAGAAGGGCAAGAGGAAAGGAAAACCAATACCTCCACCGTAACCCGGGGAACTGTAACCACCACCTCTAGAAGGACTAATACTGCGACTAGGGGCGCGAAAACTACCGCCACCCATTCTACCCCCCGATGCCGCTAAAGCACTGGGAATAGAACCTAAAATCAGCGTTGTCACTAATCCTAGAACTAATAGCGGCTTGGCAAGCGATCGAACTTTAGTTAAAATTTTGTCAATCATAAGAACACCGAAATACAGCAACCCTTTATTTATTAGGATAACCAGTTTCTCCCTCAGGGATAGACAAATCTTGAAATCAGTTATCAGTTATCAGTGATCAGTTATCAGTGATCAGATTTGAGTTTTCGGTTCACTGATTACTGTTTACTGTTTACTGATCACTGAAAATTTATGACTTGGAATTTCTCCCCTCCCACGGATTCGGACTTAGGCGATCGCGAAGTACCCTTAGAGAGTCATCATCTCTGGGGTAAAAGGATTGCTTTACTGGTAACAGGAGGGATTGCGGCCATGAAAGCGCCGCTAATTGCCCGATCTTTGCGGAAATTCGGGGCAACAGTCGTGGCTTTTGTCTCGGAAGAAGCTTTAAGATACGTCACTAGGGAAGCTTTGGAATGGAGTACGGTTAATCCCGTAATTAGCCAATTAACGGCAAAAGCAGAACATTTAAGCGATCAATCTCCCTTTGATCTTTATTTAGTCGCCCCCGCTACCTATAACACGATTAATAAGTTTCGTTACGGAATCGCTGACGGAGTGATCACTTCATGCTTGGCCTCGGCCTTGGGACGACAGGAAAAGGGAAAAACTAAAATTCTGCTGGTCCCCACCATGCACGGCAGTTTACATAATGCTATTCTGACTGAATCTTTGCAAACGCTCGATCGCTTGGGGGTAGAAATTATGCCACCCCGGGATGACTACGGTAAACACAATCTCCCCGGAGAACAAGAGATTGCTGTGGCAGCCTGTGGGATTCTCAGTAATTCTGTCCTGAAAAATATGCCTATTTTAGTCACTGGTGGACCCACACCCGTGATTATCGATAATATCCGTCGTTTAACTAATCGTTTTACCGGACAGTTAGGGGTCGCTATTGCAGAAGAATTATACCTGCGCGGGGCAAAGGTGCAGTTAATCCACGGCCGGGGCAGCTATACACCCCCTGCTTATTTACCCCATGAAATTATTGAAACCTATGACGAGTATCTAGGGAAGGTGATGGGAGAATTAGGGAGTAAAAATTATAAATTTGGAATTTTCTCGGCAGCAGTGGCAGATTATCGCTTAGAAAGTCCTTTTTCTGCTAAGATTCCCAGTGGTGGGCAGCTAAATCTTAATTTTGTGCCGACGGAAAAAGTGATTGACAAGGTGAGAGAAAAATTTCCCGATTTAGAGATGGTGACTTTCAAGTATCAGGAGGGAGTCAGTCAGGAGGAGTTACTGGAAATCGCCCGTAAACGCCTAGAAAAGGGCTATCAGGCGGTCATTGCTAATCGGGGTGAGGAAAAGGGCGATCACGGGGAACAGGTGGCTTATTTGGTCACAAAAGCGGCATTGAGGAAATTTATCGGCAAAAAAGCGATCGCTATTGCCATCGCCGAATATTTAGAGGAACGAGCCAAAAATGTTACAATCAAAAAAATTTAATATTTTTTAATATTAATTTGCAAAAATTTAGGGTAACACAGTCATGGGTAACATCAACTTCGTCAAAGAGAATAAGATCGTGGTAGCGGCAGATGGAGCGAATTTACGAGAGAAAGCAGTCCAGAATGGCGTTGATATCTACACTTTTGGCGGTAAATTGATGAATTGTGGCGGTTACGGTCAGTGTGGTACTTGTATAGTGGCAATTGTCGAGGGTATGGAAAATCTCTCAGCCAAAACCGACTTTGAACAGCGCTGTCTGAAGAAAAAACCCGAAAATTATCGTTTAGCCTGTCAAACCATGGTTAATGGCCCCATCAGCGTCCAAACTAAACCAAAATAGCATTTATCGGTTTTTTAGCTGCGGACTGGTCAGTGATCACTGATAATTGATCAGTGATCACTGATAAAAACTAACTAGGAACAATATTTAAGAAAGCATCGAAATCTTTTAATGCTTCTTGGAATTGATTAGCAGCGAGACTAGCATCTTTTTCTTTGGCTGCCGCATCGATACGTTCAAAGTGAACGAAAAGATTTTTCGCTAACTGCTTGGCTTTTTCTTGGTCTTTGGGCAGTAAATTACGGGATAATCCTACCATTTCCTGACGCAATTGCCCCAAGGGACCGTGGATATAGGTGCGAGTATCTACCCAATTTTTGTCAGCGATGAGGTCTTGCAAAACGCTCATTTTTTGGCGAAACTCTGCGATAGGTTGGATGTAAACCTGTAACTGTTCGATTTTTTGCGGACTGTAAACGGTGGGGATAGTTGCTTGGGGACCACTGCAGCTAACCAGCAGGGTAGTAACTAGGACTAAAACTAGGGAAATAATCGAGCGAAGACGTGGCATTGGTTTATATGTACTATTTAACAAACTATTGACGTTCTCTCCCGATAACTGGTCAAGCTATCGGGACGATTTTTACTTTATCAGGTTGTGGGATTCCCAAATCAGATTTTACTCCCAACGGCCTTGACAGTAACTCGGTGTTATCGGACAATAATCAGCAATTTTGCCTATTTAAGTCTATAGGTGCCGAGGCTAATATTTGGAGATGTGGTCAGACTCCCCGTTAAACTCAAATATATCTGATATGCTGTTAATCTAAACGATTGAAAGGTCGGTTCAAGGCGAGTAATAGAGTTTAAGCTAAAAGTCTCACAACAGCAACAGGCAGCAATATCTGAGTCTATAAGAATTGGGCAATCCATTAATCCTTCTGTTGAAGCATAAGGAGAGCAATCAGCTTCGTTGCAGATAGACTGTTTACCCATTTTCACAAACGCCAAGTTTGGAAGGAGATAGGCTCTTCTGGTTTCTGTGTGGAAGGAAGAAGGATAGGGATAATTTTCCAGAAACATAGTCTTCAAAGCTTTGCCTAGCAAGACTCCTAAGAATGATAAGCACTGATTATCACACAAAGCTCGACCTAATATTATCTCAAGAGCAAAAGTCTTTCTAGTTAAGGAATCTACCCGAATAAAAATTATTTTAATTGCCTCATATTTTTTCAGTGAAATTGAATTAGCAACGATAGATATACATTTCAGCTATCGAACTATTTAGTGAGTACACAAACTAAAAGCAAGCTGTGACTGGATTATAATTTTTGGAGATGTCTAATAGATAAAGTCAAGATTGGAGGCAATCTGTACCTATGCCGACGGCCTTACGGACTGGTCCTTACCGCTTCTACTTCTATTCCTATGATTGCCATGAACCACGACATATACACGCAGACCGAGAGAACCGAAGCGCCAAATTCTGGCTAGATCCCGATGTCACACTGGCAACAAATCACGGTTATAATCGCAGAGAGTTGCGTGACATTGAGCGTATAATCCGTGAACATCTGGAGGTATTGAGACATGAATGGGATGATTTCTGCGGTGGTGACACTGGCCCAGCCTAAAATAGTTAGTGTCACGGTGACAGATGATACCCTGTCTGTTGACCTCGAAGACGGTCGTACCATTGCTGTCCCGATTGGTTGGTATCCGCGTCTGGCTCATGGTAGTCCAGCTGAGCGTGTTAATGTTCAAATTAGCGGTGGAGGTTATGGTATGTATTGGCCAGAACTCGATGAGGATATCGGCATTGAAGGATTGTTGCTTGGTAAACAATCTACAGAAAGTGCTACTTCGTTCAAACGCTGGTTACAGCGGCGTAAAGCAAAGCAATATTAATTCGTTCAAACGAGGACAAGCAGATGACAATTCTACAAGCATGGCTTCAAAATTTGCAAGCACGGTTTCAAAATCGGAACAATCAGAATGCGTTACCTCATGCAGGTGTATCACTTGAAGATCTGAGAAAATTATCTGTAGGCAATCCTGAACAAGCCAAGATAATATTAGAATATGAAAAACTTAAAGAGGATAATCATTGGTTAAAAACTTTTTTAACTTTTGTTGCAGGTGCATTAATCCCTTTAATTGGTCTGGGGCCACAGATTATTCAAAAACAACAAGAGATTCAGAATCTGAAAGAACAAGCGAAGAAAAATATAGAAAAGGATATTTATGGAATATTTTTAACCAACAGAACTGTAATCTACTCTACAAACCCAAGCGAATGCGAAAGTTTCGCACGTATCACGGATGCTGTTTATCATGGCAGTGAAGATTTGGGTCCTATCTTTAACCGACTAGCTGATAATGTCAATGCAAAAAACTGTAAATCCATCTTATGGCAACTTGAAGAACAACAACCCAATTCAAATCAGTCACCATCTCCTGAAGACAAACAACAAGCACAAGAACAAGCGACGAGTATATCAAAGCTTAAATCTGATAAAGTAACAATCCAAATAGAAGACTTGATTAAAAAATTTACTACGTCTAAGCGAAAAACTGCAAGTTTGACTTTAAGTGAGTTAGCCAATAAGGATCCAGAAGCAAAACCACGAGTGGTGAATGCTTTGATCGGCGGCATAGTTGGTGACAATGACAATAAAGAGAACGCATATCTTAAAAACTTGTATATTGCTTACACCTTAGGGAAGATTAATGATTGGAATTCATCCGAATATGGAAAGGTTTGCGATTTAAAAAAATCAAAAAATTACAATGATCCAACATTTAAAATGCGGGTAAATAACGCCATTAATAAATTAGATAAGTCCCAACATTGTCCTTAAATAAACCCTGTAGGTTGGGTTGACGCAAGGAAACCCAACCTATGCTTATTCTTTCTCTAACTTTACTTTAGATATTGTAGGGTGCGTTAAGGGAATGTAACGCACCTTTTTAGGCGTTGTCAGATCAGAATATGAAAGATGCCATGCAATCCTTGCTATCAAAGTAATTTCAGTTCCGGTGCTGATTCGGATCATCTTTCAATTTGACAACGCACCTTTTTAAGAAATGTGAGTAGCAAGTCTCGACGCTCAACTACAATTAGAATTATAGTCATTTCAATTAAGATTGAGAATATTAATCCCAGAGTTCCTAAGGGTTTTGTCGGTCTAGACTGTATCAGACTTATCTGAAATGACTATATGAGATATTTATTAGACACAGATTATCTAAGCATTCTTCTGGTAAAGATGGATGCTCGAATCGCAGCGATTGTACTGTCCTGTGGAGTGATTTTATTAACTCGTAATCAGCGAGATTTTGGTAAAGTATCGTAGAGCTTATCAAACTGTTTCATAAAAGCTCGATCGATCCGATCTTTCCATAACCATAATAACGGTGATTGCCAGCCAAAACCGCCCCAAGATGCGATCGCTTTTTGGTCTCCTGTACCGATCAAACTGAGATAATTTTTCTGAGGAAAATAGGGTTTTAAGGGCTGATTTTGCAGAATTCTTACTAAATTATCAAACAGGGGTTTTCCTTGTCGGACGGCAAAAACTCCCGCTTTCGGACGGGGATAATCTGGAATCGTGGCAATATCTCCCACGGCAAAAATATGGGGATGGGAAAGAGATTGCAGATAATTATTCACTAAAATAAACCCTTTTTCATCTGTCAGTAATCCCGACTCTTTAATCCAACTAGGGGCCGAGGCAGCCGTTACCCAAATTATATAATCTATGGGCAAAACTAACCCCGATGAACAGATAACTTGGTTTGGTCTTACCTCTATTACATCCGTTGATAAATATAATCTAATTCCCCTTTGTTTAAAAATCTTCTCTAAACGTTGACCGACCCAATTATTATGGGCTGGTAGTAGTTTTTTTCCTCGATGAATTAGAGATAAATTCAAATTACTGCTAGAGTTGAGAATTTTTGCCAAACGGGACTGCATATTTAAAGCTAATTCAACTCCGCCAGCGCCACCACCAACAATGACGATATTTAGAGGATTATTCGGGTTACTAACCGCTTTTTTCAGGATTTCTTGCCATCCTTCCCAAAAAATCGGCACCGGTTTGGCGGGAATAGCGTACTCTTTAGCACCGATAACATTATCTACTGCTGGGATGCTGCCGATATCGATCGAGAGATAATCAAAGGGAATCTGTAAAGAATTATTACAAATAACTTGACATTTTTCTGTATCTATGTATTTAGCCTTAGATAAACAGAATTGTGCTTGAGAATACCTAGCTAGAGAAGGTAAATCGATATGAGTCTCGGCAAAATCATAAAAACTGGCGATGTGGCCGGGTAACATTCCCGAATAGGGAGTATGGGTGACATCGCTAATTAAAGTTAATTGAAGGTTTTTTAGGGGTGATTGTCCCCAAAGACGAAGGGCGATCGCATGACTATGGCCACCACCGATAAAAACTAGGCGCTTGACTAAATCCATAAAAAACGGTATTGCTGCCGGAAAAGTTAAATTCTAATGAATATATCTTCTTACCCAGAAATTCTGCTGCAAAATCGAAAGTAGATAGACAAAAACTCAAGGCATCGAGGCCAGGAACTTTTAACCAATGTTGGGATTTTACTTTTTTCTGACTCGATACCCTAAGGCAATTCTATCTAGTATCTTCGCTTCCCAATAGAGAGAAGTCTATGCCAGAAGTTTATATCGTAGCCGCTGTCCGGACTCCAATTGGTCGTTTTGGTGGGGGATTGATGGGATTATCCCCGGCCGATTTAGGGGCAACAGTGATGAAATCTGCCCTAGAAATCGCTAATTTGCCATCAGAAGCCCTAGATTTGTACATTTTCGGCAATGTTTTG
Organism: Microcystis novacekii Mn_MB_F_20050700_S1; assembly: GCA_007096045.1. Classification (GTDB taxonomy): domain Bacteria; phylum Cyanobacteriota; class Cyanobacteriia; order Cyanobacteriales; family Microcystaceae; genus Microcystis; species Microcystis novacekii. The sequence continues at coordinate 10,671 of SFAU01000003.1, forward strand.
GGAGCGGGTCATGGTCAGTTAATTCCCCGGCAAGCGGCGATTAAAGCGGGAATTCCCGTAAGCGTGGACGGATATCGGGTGGATATGGTTTGTTCTTCGGGAATGATTGCCGTTAGTAACGCTGCCACCTCAATTCGCGCTGGAGAAGCGGATCTCGTCCTCGCTGGTGGCATTGAATCCATGTCCCAAACTGGCTTTTTTCTCTCCCATCGGGCCCGGTGGGGTTATAAATTCCTCATGGGTGCGCCAGAACAATTAACGGATCTATTACTCCACGATGGCTTAACCGATGCTACCACGGGTGAGGGCATGGGTTCCCAAGTCGATCGCCTCTGTCTCGATCGCGGGGTTTCTCGGCAAGCATTAGACGAAATTGCCGCTTTATCCCACCAAAGAGCGGCCACAGCCACAGAAAAAGGCTGGTTTAAGGGCGAAATCGTGCCAATTGAGATTAAATCTAAGAAAGGTTCCACAATTATTGATCAAGATGAGGGTATTCGTCCCGATAGTACCCCAGAAGGGTTGGGAAAACTGCGGCCGGCTTTTAATCCGTCGGGAGTTTTAACTGCGGGGAATAGTAGTCAGATTTCCGATGGGGCCGCCGCTATCCTTTTAGCCAGTCAAAAAGCTGTGGATCAGTACGGTTTAAAACCAATTGCCAAAATCCTTGGCGGTGCTGTGGGGGCCGGAAAAACTGATCGCTTCCCGGAAGCCACCGTCCCGGCGGTGAAAAAATTACTGGCATCTCTAAATAAAACGATCGAAGATTTCGATTTAGTGGAAAATAACGAAGCTTTTGCCTTAAATAATCTGCTTTTTGAGATGGATCTGGGGTTAGCTAGGGAAAAACAAAACGTTCACGGTGGTGCGATCGCATTAGGTCATCCCATCGGTGCTTCCGGAGCGCGAATTCTGGTGACGTTAATTAACGCGTTGAAAGTACAGGATAAAACCCTCGGTATGGCGGCCGTCTGTCATGGGACCGGTGGCGGAACAGCGATCGCAATTGAGAGAGTTTAGGAGGAAAAAATTATGGTATCCCTAGGACTAGAGGAGAAAGTTATCGTCGTTACGGGCGGAAATCGAGGCATTGGGGCGGCTATTGTCTCTCTTTTGCTGGATTTGGGGGCCAAGGTGGCTTACACCGATTTAGTCGCCGATAATCCCCAGGGTTTGGGCATCGTTGCTGACGTGACTAAGTTGGAATCGATGGAAGCGGCAGCTCAACAAATTGAAGCGGAATTGGGACCGGTTTACGGTATCGTCGCTAACGCGGGGATTACCAGAGATAACTTTTTCCCTAAATTAACGCCGCTAGATTGGGATTTAGTGATTAATGTCAACCTAAAAGGGGTTAATCACACGATTAAGCCGTTTATTGAGGGAATGTACGAACGACAAGCGGGATCGATCGTTTGTATTAGTTCTATTTCCGGTGATCGTGGTAATGCCGGCCAAACTAATTACGCGGCCACAAAAGCGGCAGTTATTGGTTTAGTCAAATCCTTAGCGCGAGAAGCTGCCCGTTATAATATTCGCGCCAATGCGATCGCACCAGGGTTTATTAACACGGAAATGACTTTAGCGATTCCCGATAAAGTTCGCGATAAAATCACCGCCGAAATTCCCTGTCGTCGCTTCGGTGAACCCGCAGATATCGCCTGGGCCACTGCCTATTTACTCTCTCCTGTTGCCAGCAGTTATGTCTCTGGAGAAGTCCTCAGAGTTAATGGGGCCCATCACACCTAATCAGTTATCAGTTATCAGTTATCAGTTATCAGTGGGTAAGTTATCAGTTATCTAATTCAAAGATGGAAAATGTGTTTGTTATTGTCCCTGCTAAGTTGCTTGATTCAGTGGGTGAGTTTCGTTTTCTGACGATAGGACAGTCAAAATCACAAAAGCTGTTAGTCATATCCCATACAGAAAGAGAAAATGAGATTCGCTTAATTAGCGTCCGTTTAGCTAGTAAACAGGAGAGAAAAAATTATGAATCAGGAGTCTGAAGAAACGGTTAATGACGAGATGCGAACTGAATATGACTTTTCTGGTGGTATTCGTGGCAAATATTATCAAGCTTATCGACAGGCTAGTAATGTGATAATTCTCGATCCCGATGTGGCGGAAGTTTTTCAAGATTCAGCCTCAGTTAATGAAGCGTTAAGATTACTAGCAAAAATTGCCAAGTCTGGAAAAATATGACTTATCAGTTATTAGTTATCGGGTGTAGAGTGGGTTAGTAAACTAGAGAAATTAGAGTTAAAGGAAAAGGGCAAAAATAATGGATAAACCGACACAAGCTTGGAGTGAGATGGCCGCCGATTACGTCAATCTTTGGACAGAAACCGGGGCAAAAATGTGGTCAAGTTGGTTTGATATGATGGGAGCGATACCGACTCCTATGGGCAATATTAAACCAGAATTACAAGAGGCAACCCAGCGCTATTTTGATAATCGGGATTTATTGATCAAATTCCTAAAATTATCGATGGAAGCTTGGGAAAGTATCTTCCCGAAAATGCAAACAGGAGAAGACTGGCAAACAATTTTAGATAATTATACCCAACAGATGCGCGGTCAACTGAATAGTTTTACTGCCACCACTTCCCAAAGTAGTCAAGATGTCAGTCAACTATGGACAATTTACCTGCAACAATTGCAAAGTCTCAATCATTTATGGTTCGATCCTTTGGTGCTGTCAAATGAGACAATAACCAAAGCTTGGTTAGGTAACACTTCTTCTTTGATCGAACTGAATAATATCTACTGGCAGAAGTTTTATGATGAAACTTTTGGCCAATGGTTACAGATGCCTTTATTGGGATTGCCGCGAGAATTTAACCGCAAATTACTCGATAGTTTTGAAACTTGGCGCATTCTTTATCAAGCTAGTATTAACTATCAAATTGTGCTGGCTGATATTCAGGTTAAATCCTTTGAAGCTTTAACTAAAAAATTAGTTTTCCTAGCAGAAAAAGGTCAACCTGTCAAAGATTGGCGAGAATTTCAAGATCTGTGGAGTGTCGTCGCTGATGATATTTTTGAAAAGGCTTTTTGTCAACCAGAAAACCTAAAAGTCCGGGGAAAATTTATTAATTCCCTCAATGATTATCGCCTCAAACAGCAGGATTTAATGGAAATTTACCTGCGCTCAATGAATCTGCCTACCCGCAGCGAAGTCGATGAAATTCATCGGACTATCTATGAATTACGCAAAGAGGTAAAAAGTCTCAAAAAAGCTTTAGGAGAAAAAAAAGAAATAGAAAGTAACAATTAGTTAATTGTGCTTGACAATCAGTTATCAGTTATCAGTTATCAGTTATCAGTTATCAGTTATCAGTTATCAGTTATCAGTTATCGGATTGCAGTTTTAAGTATATAGTGTTAGGTGAAAACTTCGGAACTTTCTTTTCACTGATTACTGTTTACTGTTCACTGCTCACTGAAAAATCCCCACTTCCCCACCTCCCCACCTCCCTATCACCCTACTTCCCTAGGAGAATTAAATTATGTGGCCATTTTTGACGCAAGTGAAACTGGAAGATTTTACCCAAGATTATCTAGAATTAACTCAAAAAAATCTCAAAGGTTTGGACAATCTTAAACGAGTTAAAGAAGAAGATATTCAGTGTGGAGTCTCGGAAAAAGAAGCAGTTTATCGGGAAGATAAAATCATTCTCTACCACTTTAAACCCTTGGTCGAAAAAACCTTCGAGATTCCCGTGCTGATGGTTTATGCTTTGGTCAATCGTCCCTACATGGTAGATTTACAGGAAGGGCGTTCTTTAGTGGCAAATCTGCTGAAATTAGGCTTAGATATCTACTTAATTGATTGGGGATATCCCACTAGGAGCGATCGCTGGTTAACCCTTGATGATTATATCAATGGTTATGTCAATAATTGCGTCGATTTTATTCGTCAAAGTCACCATCTCGACAAAATTAATCTGTTAGGAATCTGTCAGGGAGGAACCTTTAGTTTATGCTATAGTTCCCTCTATCCCGATAAGATAAAAAATCTGGTGACAATGGTGACACCCGTGGACTTTTATCAAACCGAGACCCTCTTAAATATGCGCGGGGGATGTTCCCTGGGTTCTGAAGCATTAGACATCGATTTAATGGTAGATGCTATGGGCAATATTCCGGGAGATTTTCTCAACTTAGAGTTTCTAGAATTGAAACCTTTACAGTTAGGTTATCAAAAATACCTCGATTTTCCTGACATCATGGAAGACGAATCGAAATTAGTTAATTTTCTGCGGATGGAAAAATGGATTTTTGATAGTCCCGACCAAGCAGGAGAATCCTATCGACAGTTTCTCAAGGATTTCTATCAGCAAAATAAACTGATTAAAGGAGAAGTGATGTTAGGAGATAAACGGGTAGATTTACACAATCTGACTATGCCAATTCTCAATCTTTATGCGGATAAAGATCACCTTGTCCCTCCCGCTTCTTCCCTCGCTTTAGGGAATTATATCGGTACTTCTGACTATACCGCTTGTGCTTTCCCCGTCGGACATATCGGAATGTATGTCAGTGGCAAAGTGCAACGGGATTTACCCCCCGCTATTGCCGATTGGTTAAAAGTAAGAGGGTGAACTACTCTCAACGGAATTGAGAGCTTCCTATTTCAAGGGGGATCGCCTCAAGACGGACTTACGCCCAGCTTTTGGTCTTTTGTATCCCCTCTATAGACTGATTGAGAACCTTGCCGACTCTCAAAGCTATCTTATCTTGACCTTTTAAAATTCCTTTCTCCCGTTGAGTGGCTTGAACAATCAAATCTAGCTCCTTAGAAAAACAAAAAAATGAGCCAGATTTTTCTGACTCATGACAGCTAAGATTTCAGGTAATTAACCTAACAACGCTTTTGCCTTCGCTACCACGTTATCCACAGTAAAACCGAACTTCTCTAACTTCCTAGAGAAAATATCGTAATTTTGTTAAAATAATCTCAAAGAAAAGCCTCTAAAATCAAAGGTAATGTCCAAAATCGCTAAAAAACTTAGTAATTCTCCTTTTCGTTATCCCGGCGGTAAATTTTATGCCCGTAAGTTAATCTTAGCTTGTCTTCCCAGTCACCATAAGTATTGTGAACCTTTTGCGGGGGGAGCATCTATATTCTTTGCTAAGGAAAGTGTAGCAGAGAATATTCTCAATGACAAAGATGAAGAATTAATCAACTGTTATCGACATATCAGAGATTATCTTGATAGTCTAATTGAATTATTAAAAGCTCTAAACGCTACCAAAGAATTACACAGTTATTATAAAAATGAATTTCAACCAGCCAATGACCTAGAAAGAGCCATGCGTTGGTATTATCTAAATAGAACTTCCTACTCAGGAATTATGAAACTTGAAAATTGTTATTGGGGTTATGGCGATAAGTATTCTATGCGTCCTGAAAACTGGCCTTCTCACCTAAAAACCACTTCGGAAAAACTGCAAAATGTCAGTTTATCTTGTTTAGATTTTGAAGATTTAATCAATCAATTACCCGATGATTACTTTTTATTTGTCGATCCTCCTTACTTTCAAGCAGATCAAAATAAATTCTATTGCTGCTTCTTCAGTCTAGAAGATCATGAAAGGTTATCTAAGACGTTGAAAAAACATCAACATCGATTTAAATTTCTTTTGACTTATGATAATTGCTCCGAAATTATAGAAATGTATGATTGGTGTATTTCTTTACAAGATAATGAATGGAATTACACTATTAATCGAACTGATGATCAAAAAAATGGGTTAAAATTAGAACATGGTTATCAGAGTGAAAGACGCAAGGGTAAGGAGGTATTTATTGCTAATTATGATCTTCAGAAACCTGCAAGATTTACACCTCTACAATTAAGTTTATTCGATATATCTTGATTGCTAATTTTAATCAAGTAAATCCTCTATTTTTTCGATCGGGAGCCATGGTTGTAGAGGTTCATCGGTATTAACATCAAAGAAAATTTTGGGATAATTAGGGATAAAATTACAGTTATGATCGTGACATTTTTGGCGAGAACACTTGATATTATTGATTTGATTTGCTGTTAAATCTTTACTTCTGGCAACGTACATTTTAAAAAGGGCTTCTTCTTGATTATTAATATTAATTTTGCTTAAAAATATTTGCTCTTTTGGTGTGGGCTTCCAAACAAATAGTCCTGTTTCTAAATTGGTCTGAAAAAAAGCATTGGCAAGAGATGTAATCACTAAATCAAAATCTGTTTCAATATATTGATCTTTGTGAATATTTAGGCTTGTTCGAGAATGGGTATTTTTTCAAAAAAGATCAAGTTGAACTTCAAAAAAAGGTTTTTTAATTATCAAAGGAGGATCACCGATTTCTCCAGAGAGTTTCAGCAAGTAGTCATCAAAAGTATCTAAAACATCCACTCTGGCTTTAATTGCCGTCGCCACATGAGTTGCATCTTTAGGTTTTAGTGCCTGATATTGCCACATTAATTCTCTGGCTATTTCACCAACTTTTCTGTCCACATCATAAATATAAATCCACTCATGTCGGAAAAAATCTCTGATTTTTTCCTCACTTTCTTTAGGTAATTTTGGCTGTACTTTTTCTAATTTCACCACTTCAATAAAAGTAAGAGCAGAAGTCACGATTATTACCTGACCACTTTCAGCTGCTTTGAGAACAGAAATACAATCATTAATTTTATCCTTTTCATTTTTCAGGAAAGCTAAAAAAACACAAGAATCCCAGTAGTGTCGCTTTTTTGTTGGACGAATCAATTACTTCCTCCCAAAATTCCGATCATTTCCTCAATGCTAGGTAAATCTTTTTCCTCAGGAAAAAGATCAATTGACTCAACTTTAATCCCGATTTTTTCCCCATCTTCTCTAGAGGTAACTATCCCCGATACAGAGACTCTTTTTTCTAGAGATTCTTTGATATTATCAAGTAAATTTGGTTCAAAGTAACATTTAACACTTTTATTAGTCAATAAATTGTAAACTCGAAAAATAGGTTGACGACTTACATCAATAGCTTTAAGCACACCTTCTACAGTACCAAAACTTTGATATTTTCCCCCGATAATTTCATCAACATTAGCAATCAAAGCTTGATTCAAGTCGATACACCTCGAATCAAAGCCCAATTGCACCATAAACTCATCTCTTTTTTTCAATATTGCTAATGATCGCGCACTTTCTAAAGCTCGATCAGAAAAATACTTAGGGCGAATCGGATATTCTAAAATTGTTACTATTCCCCTTTCTACAGTCTTAATAACTTCAGAAATTTGACTAGGTGTAATCTGATCTTGAGGCATTCCTTCTAAAGTAAGATGAATACTGCCACTATGAACTTGAGAGATTCTCCAATTTATCAGGGGGCGATTTTTGTTAGCAAGGGTTTTATCTACTTCATGGAGTAGTATTGCTAATTGTTCTTGAGCCTTGATAAATTTATCAAAAGACAACAGTGAGCCTTCTATATCTAGTGTTAGGCTCTTGATTGTTTCCTTCGATATAGGGCTTTCCCCTTTAGTCATGGCTCTAGGAATCGTGATAATTATCTCAAGTGTAAAGGTTTTGGCTAACTACTAAAGCTTCCTACTTTACATTTTTACATGAACTAAGCCTAAAGCCTAAACTAGGTTGACCTATAACCACACAAAAAAACCCGCTGGCGCGGGCTTTTTCCACAAAACCAAAGTTTAATTAACCTAACAACGCTTTTGCCTTCGCTACCACGTTATCCACAGTAAAACCGAACTTCTCTAGAATCACACCCCCCGGAGCAGAAGCGCCGAAGGTATCAACCCCCAACACATCCCCCTCATCGGTGATGTAGCGATGCCAACCCATGGTTGAACCCGCTTCCACAGCGAGACGTTTTTTCACTGCTTTAGGAAGTACCGATTCTTTATATTCTGCCGATTGTTCCTCGAATAGCTCCCAACAGGGCATAGAAACGACGCGAGCTTTAATTCCTGCCTCTTTTAACACCGCAGCCGCTTTATCGCAGAGATATAACTCACCCCCCGTACCGATAAGAATGACATCGGGAGTACCTTCACAATCGGTGATAACATAAGCACCTTTAGCCACACCCTCCAGGGAAGTTCCCGCTAAATTAGGCAGATTTTGACGGGAGAGAGCCAATAAAGTCGGGCGTTTCTTTTCGCTCACCGCCACCTTATAAGCACCGGAAGTTTCCGTACCATCTCCCGGACGCATAACTAACAGGTTAGGAATAGCGCGCAGAGAAGCAACGTGTTCCACCGGTTGGTGAGTCGGTCCATCTTCCCCTAAGGCAATGGAATCGTGAGTCATTACCCAGATGACGCGGGTTTCTGACAATGCCGATAAACGGATAGAATTCCGCATATAGTCGGTGAAAATCAGGAAAGTCGCCCCGTAGGGAATCAATCCCGTGTTATGGAGAGCAATACCGTTACAAATCGCCCCCATCGCGTGTTCCCGCACGCCAAAGTGAACGTTACGCTCCTGATAACTGCCTTTTTGGAAATTCCCAAAATGCTCTAATTCCGTGTAGTTAGAGTGGGTTAAATCCGCCGAACCACCGATTAAACCGGGTAACACCCCCGCGAGCGCATTTAAGCAGATTTCCGAGTGTTTACGACTAGCGAGCGCCTTATCTTCAGGTTTATAAACCGGTAAAGCTTGCTCCCAACCTTCCGGCAGTTGACCGGTGGTTAACTGTTCAAATAAAGCCGCTTCTGCGGGATATTTAGCCTGATATTCGCTAAATAACTTATTCCAGTCCGTTTCTGCCGTCGCTCCCTTGTCCACTGCTTGCCGGAAACGACTCAGGACATCATCGGGAACCACAAACGGCTCGTATTCCCAACCTAAGGCTTTCCGGGTTAACTCGATTTCTGTGGCTCCTAAAGCTGCCCCGTGAACATCGGCGGTATTGGACTTATTGGGGGAACCATAACCGATGGTGGTGGTGATTTTAATCATCGAGGGTTTATCGGTGACAGCTTTGGCAGCTGCGATCGCCTTGGCAATGGCATCTAAATCGGTGTTACCATTCTCCACGTGCTGAACGTGCCAACCGTAGGCTTCAAAACGCTTGCTCACGTCTTCGGTGAAAGCGATATCGGTGGAACCATCGATCGAGATATGGTTATCATCGTAGAGAGCGATTAACTTGCCTAAACCCCAGTGACCGGCTAAAGAACAAGCTTCCCCAGAAATACCCTCCATATTGCAACCATCACCCAAAATCACATAGGTGTAATGGTCGATAATTTTGGCATCCGGTTTGTTGAAACGGGCCGCTAAATGGGCTTCTGCTAGGGCCAAACCCACACCATTGGCAATCCCTTGACCCAGGGGACCGGTGGTCACTTCTACCCCTTCCGTGACAAAATTTTCGGGGTGGCCGGGGGTTTTCGATTTCCACTGCCGGAATTGTTTAATTTCCTCGAGGGGAACGCTATCGTATCCGGTCAGGTACATCAAAGCGTACTGCAGCATACAACCGTGACCGGCGGAGAGAACAAAACGATCGCGATTGACCCATTGGGGGTTTTTCGGGTTAAAACGCAGGAATTGATCCCAGAGGACAAAGGCCATGGGAGCGGCTCCCATCGGCAGTCCGGGGTGTCCAGATTTAGCTTTTTCTACGGCATCCACCGCTAAAAAACGCACCGCATTAATACAAAGTTCTTCGAGAGATTGGGAGGCGACAACCATAATGTTTTTTAGAATGAACTACAAAAATAAGACCAGGTTAAAGAGGGAGCCACTCACAGATTACTCTTTCAGGGGCATCGACTCAAGCATATTTTCTAAAAGCTAAGGTGACGTTATGGCCACCAAATCCAAAGGAGTTGGAGAGGGCAGCGTTAACTATCTGCTGACGACTTTCGTAGGGGACGTAATCGAGATCACAATCGGGGTCAGGATTGTCCAGGTTGAGAGTCGGTGGAATCAGATCATTAGCGATCGCCATGACCGTGGCCACAGCTTCAATTCCACCAGAACCCCCTAAAAGGTGGCCTGTCATCGATTTGGTGGAACTGACGGGGATTTGGTAGGCCGATTCTCCTAAAGCTTTTTTAATCGCCTTGGTTTCCGTGGGATCATTGGCCCCCGTACTGGTGCCGTGGGCGTTGATATAGCTAATTTCCGCCGGAGTTAAACCGGCATCTTTGATCGCCAATTCGATCGCTCTGGTGGCTCCACGACCATCGGGAACCGGAGCCGTCATGTGATAGGCATCGCAAGTCAGACCATAACCGATCATTTCGGCGTAAATGTGCGCCCCACGGGCCAAGGCCGTTTCTAATTCCTCTATAATCAAAATTCCTGCCCCTTCCCCCATAACAAAACCATCCCGATCCTTGTCAAAGGGACGACTGGCCCGGGTGGGGTCATCGTTGCGGGTAGATAGGGCCTTAGCGGAGGCAAAACCAGCCAATCCTAGGGGGGTAACGGCGGCTTCCGTCCCACCGCAGATCATTCCTTTGGCCAAACCCCTTTGTACTAGACGAAAAGCATCGCCGATGGCATTAGAACCGGCAGCGCAAGCGGTCACGGTGCAGTTACTCGGTCCCTTGGCCCCCGTGTGGATAGCGGTTAAACCAGCGGCCATATTGGCAATCATCATCGGGATCATGAAGGGACTACACCGGCTCGGACCTTTTGTCAAGTAAATTTCCTGTTGATCCTCAAGCACTTTTATGCCACCCACGCCCGTACCGATTAGTACACCTATATCATCGGCATTGAGAGCGTCGATCACTAATCGAGAATCTTGCAGCGCTTGCAAACTAGCGGCGACGGCAAATTGAGCGAAACGGTCCATGCGCTTTGCCTCTTTGCGATCCACATAGTCGTGGGGGTCAAAACCTCGCACTTCCCCAGCAATGCGACAAGCGTGACGGGAGGCATCAAAGTGAGTGATTAAACCAATGCCACTTTTGCCGTTGATTAAGCCTGTCCAATAGTCTGCTAGATTATTGCCGAGGGGAGTGATCGCACCCATCCCCGTGATGACAACCCTTTTTAATGGCAATTCTGTCATGTTTGTTCAAAAATAAGGGCAGATTTTGCCCCAGATATTTAATCCTAATTGTCAATTTTCCCGCAATAACTAGGCGGTTGCTCCTACTTTCTCGCTAATATGGTCAACAGCTTTGCCTACAGTGTCAATTTGTTCGGCCGCTTCGTCGGGAATTTCAATATCAAATTCTTCCTCTAAAGCCATCACTAACTCGACCACATCGAGGGAATCAGCTTGCAGATCATTAGCAAAGCTTGCTTCGGGGGTAACTTTATCCGGCTCTACTTCTAATTGTTCCACAACAACTTTTTTAACTCGATCAAAAATGTCTGCACTCATGGATGTCAATTTTTATCCGCTGGTTTACCGGACTCTAGCCTCTAGGGTCTGGGGAAATGGGGCGGTGTTACCATTTCCGACAATAAATTTCGGTTAGCTTTTTCACTGACCATTTTTCATCTTACTGGAAGTTGTTCCCCTCTTGATGAAGTTTTTTCGCAATCATCGGGGAATTATGAATTATGAATTATGAATTATGAATTGGGGAGAGGGGGGAGCCGGAGAAGGGAGTGGGAAGTGGGGAGAGGGGAGCAGGGAGAATAAATAAAGGCCATCTCCTGTCTCCTGTCTCCTGTCTCCTGACTTCCGACGACCGAATAAAAAGCAAAAATATAACGGATAACTCTGAAATTCAGATAATAATCATGGCTGATCATCACCCCAATTCTAGAATTTCCGTTTTTTTTTGGTTTTCTTGACTACTATTCGGCGGTAGCCAATCCACTTTCGGTGCTGCCGGTGCTGCGACGACGGGTGAGAGTATTAAAGAGCATAATTCCGATCGCTTTGATCAGATTACCTTCCAACTCTTGGAACATTCTCATGTTCATGCCAAAAGCGGCATTAGCTTCGGCGACAATGCGATCAGCCATGGCCTGCTCCACGGGTAAATCGTCGAGGGTTTGACGATAGTGGTTTTTATAGGCTTTTTCGTCGGGAATATCTTTAAAATCATAGAAAGCCGTGCCACCAGTTTCCAGATTCATCGCTTTTTCGGCGATTTTTTTCAAGATTTGCCCCCCGGACAGATCGCCGAGATAACGGGTATAGGAATGAGCGACTAATAATTCGGGTTCTGTTGTGGCGATTTCCCGAATCCGGTCAACGTAGGCCTGACCTGCGGGAGATAAAGCGATCTCGTTGCGCCAATTGGGACCGTAATAAAAATATAAATCCTGTTCCAGCGCATTTTTGCGATTGAGTTCAGGAAAACAGATTTTAGAAACGACGGGATGACTACGAAGTTTTTCCATCTCCTCTTCCATGGCCGAATAGACGAAGTAGAGGTTAGCCACCAGTTTGCGATAGGAAGTTTTTTCCACCACACCTTTGAGAAAACACTTGACAAAACCGACGTTTTCTGCCATGGTATGGGATTTTTTCGTGCCTTCTCGCAGTTGAGTTGATAAATTAACGCTCATATTATGATCACCTGTTGGGATGAGTAGAATGGATCGGGTTCGTTACAGATGCTTACTAAAACCGCCTATTTTGGTAGATTAAACTGAATCGATCGCTAATTTTATTAAGAATTTTTACAGTGCCGCCGGGGGAGTTTAGGGGAGAAATTTAGCTCTAGCAGGACTTCCCAGCCGGTTGAAACCGGTATTAAGCCAGATGGCGAAATTGTAAAGATTAGTGAAAAACTGCTCCCTAGTTGATCTTTGGATAGGAGAGGGTGTAGTTTAGCGCCAATATCAATTATCGATCAACATTCTTCACGCTTCTTAAAAATTCTTAACATTCAGGGACTTATATCAGCAAAATTTCACAAATTAAAACCGAATTTAGCAATCATGCTTATAATCAGTACAGGATTCTTTATGTTGTGCTAAACTCAGGCCCTTGAGAGACAAAGCCATAGTTGCGATGTCAGCGAGAACACATTGAGCAACCCCCTACCCAAACCCTTAGTCATAACACTCTGGTAATGCCCCGAATACTTGTAATCGATGATGATCCTGCAATCGCGGAATTAGTCTCCATCAACTTGGAGATGGCGGGTTATGACGTTAACCCCGCAGAGGACGGGATTAAAGGCCAGGCCTTGGCCGTCCAGTTACAACCCGATTTAATCATGCTGGATTTAATGTTGCCCAAAGTCGATGGTTTTACCGTCTGTCAGCGTTTGCGACGAGATGAACGCACGGCGGACATCCCGATTTTGATGCTCACAGCCTTGGGACAAACCCAAAATAAAGTGGAAGGTTTTAATGCGGGTGCCGATGATTACCTGACCAAACCTTTCGAAGTGGAGGAAATGTTAGCTAGGGTGCGCGCCCTCCTTAGACGCACCGATCGCATTCCCACAGCCGCTAAACACTCAGAAATACTCAGTTTTGGACCTTTAACCCTAGTTCCCGAACGTTTTGAGGCGGTCTGGTTTGAAAGTGTGGTCAAGTTAACCCATCTAGAATTTGAGTTACTCCACTGTCTTCTCCAACGTCACGGTCAAACCGTTTCCCCCAGTGATATTCTCAAGGAAGTCTGGGGATATGATCCCGATGATGATATCGAGACTATTCGCGTTCACATTCGCCATCTGAGAACGAAACTAGAACCCGATCCCCGTCATCCTCGCTATATTAAAACCGTTTATGGTGCGGGTTATTGTCTGGAGTTACCCACCAATGAACAGGTGGCGCTTGATTCATCGGTGGCAACAGTTTAAACAGGGAGCGATTGTCTAAATAGTCAATAGGGACAATTGTTTCCTCGCTCCTCCTCCTGTTGAGATTGAGAAGGTTTGACCGGCGGTTGGGTTTTGATGGCCATTTCTGCGGCCTCTTTTTGTCCCTGACTATAACAAGGACAAAACACCCCCAGCAAGTCAGGACAATGGCAGGAGTAACTACTGGTTCACGGTAAATCCGTCGCCCCCATCAAAAAGCGATCGCATTCCCGGGCAGCCCCGCGACCTTCATTAATCGCCCAAACCACCAAACTTTGACCACGACGACAATCCCCCGCTGCAAAGACTTTCGGCAAGCTAGTGGTAAATTGACCGTGTTCGGCCTTGATATTGCTGCGGGCATCCTTTTCTAAGCCTAAATCATCGAGTAAAGGCTGTTCTGGTCCCAAAAATCCCATGGCCAATAGAACTAATTGCGTCGGGATGACTTTTTCCGTTCCTGCCACCGGTTGGGGTATAAACTGCCCTTTTTCGTTGCGTTGCCATTCCACCTGTACCGTGTGAATCCCTGTGACGTTGCCCTCGCTATCCCCCTCGAATTTAGTCGCTGTGGTGGCATAAACCCGGGGGTCATCGCCAAAACGGGCGGCCGCTTCCTCTTGTCCATAGTCCAGACGGTAGATTTTTGGCCATTCGGGCCAGGGATTATCGGCAGCCCGTTCTCGGGGCGGTTGCGGCATAATTTCTAATTGGGTGACGCTACGGCAGTTATGACGCAGGGAAGTCCCCACACAGTCGGTTCCCGTGTCGCCACCGCCGATAATTACCACGTCTTTACCCGCAGCCCAGATAAAATCCTCCCCCGGTTGTCCGTCTAGTAGTGCTTTTGTATTAGCGGTGAGAAACTCCATGGCGAAGTGAATGCCCTTTAATTGGCGACCTTCGATGTTTAAATCCCGGGGTTTAGTGGCTCCGGTACAGATAACCACGGCATCATATTCGTTTAATAGGTCTTGGCTGCTGATGTCCTTGCCCACTTCCGTGTTACAGACCATTTTTACCCCTTCCTGTTCGAGCATCTGGAGACGACGCAGAACCACTTCTTCTTTATCTAACTTCATGTTAGGGATACCGTACATTAATAGGCCTCCGGGACGGTCGGCCCGTTCGTAAACCGTCACCCAGTGACCAGCTTTATTTAACTGGTCGGCGGCTGCTAATCCCGCAGGTCCAGAACCAATTACGGCCACTTTTTTGCCTGTACGGATTGCGGGGGGATTGGCAGTAATCCAACCGGATTCCCAACCTTTGTCGATAATCGAACATTCAATATTTTTGATCGTAACGGGGGGATTATGAATACCGAGAACACAGGAACCCTCACAGGGAGCGGGGCAGACTCTACCGGTAAATTCGGGGAAATTATTGGTTTTATGGAGGCGATCGAGGGCTTCTCGCCACAATCCTCGATAGATCAAATCATTCCATTCGGGAATCAGGTTATTAATCGGGCAACCACTGGCCATGCCACTAATTAGGGTTCCCGTGTGACAAAATGGTGTACCACAATCCATACAACGGGCGGCCTGATTGCGGAGTTTATCTTCTGGCATGGGAAGATGAAACTCATCCCAATTATGAAGGCGATCGAGGGGGGTAAGTTCGGAAGGAAGTTCACGCAGGAATTCGATAAAGCCAGTCGGTTTGCCCATAGTCTTTGTTATCTCTGTCGTTTATTCCCTATCTTCCTTCACAGTTCGATCGATCCCCGCAACTTTACCGATTTCTTTAATAAAATCTAGGAGAGTGGGGGTTGGGGAGTATTACCAGCCCAAAGATAGCAAAAAACCCGGCGGGAAAATTTCCCCACCGGGTCAAAAAGGCAAAAGTAAAGAATTATTTCTGATCAGCCTTTTTGCTTGACTTATCGCCCATTTTGTACTTACGCAAGAAGCGATCGACCCGGCCCTCCGTATCGATCATCTTCTGGGTTCCCGTATAAAAAGGATGATTACCCGACCAAACCTCCACATGAATTTCTGGTTTGGTCGAACCCACCGTCATCACCACTTCACCATTACAGATCACCTTAGCTTCCGGATACCAAGTAGGATGAATTTTTTTCGGCATAATAAACCTCTCTATTAACCTAACGTTTCGAGTATTGAGGCGCTTTGCGCGCTTTGTGAAGACCGTATTTTTTCCGTTCCTTCGCTCGGGGATCCCGAGTCAGATAACCTTCACTCTTGAGGGGAGGACGATTTTCCGGTGCTAATTGACATAAAGCTCTAGCGACCCCCAATTTCACCGCGTCCGCTTGGCCGGTCAAACCACCGCCCTCGGCCTTAACGATGATATCATACTCGTTTTCCAGTCCCAAAGTCTCCAGAGGAGCCTTGATCGTCTGGATATAGGTGGGAATGCGGTTAAAATGGGTTTCTCCATCGCGACCGTTAACGGTAATTGCCCCCGTCCCCGGCACCAGACGCACGGAAGCGACCGCTGATTTGCGTCGTCCCGTTCCCCAATAAACTACCTTATTTTTACTGTCCGTGGCTTGCATTGACTTAATTTCCTCCTGCGGGAATCGTATTAATCGCTAAAACTTCCGGTTGTTGTGCCTGATGGGGATGTTCCGCACCGGCATAAACTTTCAGTTTCGTGAACAATTTCCGACCTAAGCTATTTTTCGGGAGCATTCCCTTAACAGCGTGTTCGATAATCCGTTCGGGAATGCGTTTTTGCAGTTTATCGAAGCTTTCTACCTTCATACCACCCGGTCTGCCGGAGTCGCGGCGATAAACTTTCTGTTGGCGTTTTTTGCCCGTCACCGTCACTTTTTCGGCGTTAATAACAATGACAAAATCCCCCGTATCCAGATGGGGGGTAAAGGTGGCCTTATTTTTGCCCCGTAGAATCATCGCGATCTCGGTGGCCAGACGACCTAGACGCTGATCGGCCGCATCAATGACGTACCATTTCTGCTCTAGAGTCTCTAAATTTGGTAGAGGTGTTTTGTTCATGGTCAGTTTGCCTTGCTTTACAAAAATTAATTTTTTTTATTGCCCACCTGGGTGTTGGGGGGTTAGGGTTTTAGGGTTTTAGGGTTTTAGTTGAAATTCCCCCATTTCCCTATCTCCCTATTCCCCCATGTCCCTATTCCCCTATCCCCTCTGCTCGGAAATAATAAAGAGGCTGAGTCTCGCACCAGACGCTATCGGCAAAGGGAAAATCAGCGTAACCCACCCGCAGTAAACATAGTCCTTTAGCTGGTGCGGCGTATTTGACCAATTCTCGGCGCTGATTAACCCAGATGTCGGTGAAGTTTTCTAGCGATCGCTCACCAGTTCCTACCTCCACCAACATTCCCACCAATAGGCGCACCATCCCGTACAAAAAGCCATTGGCTTGAATTTCCATCTGTATAAACGGCCCTTGACGGTAGCATTCCACCCCTTGTACTTCTACCCAAGAATGGTCACGACTAGAGTTAGCGCGGTGAAAGGCGGCCAGATGGTGCTTTCCCAACAGGGGCTGCAAGGCCTTGGCCATCAAATCGGCATCGAGGGGACGATGGTAGTAGTGCCAACTAAAGGGACTAACAAAGAGATTGGGGATGGGGTCGGTATAGAGGGTGTAACGATAACGTCGCCAGAGGGCCGAGAAACGGGCGTGCCAGCGATCGGGGACCTGGGCCGAGGCCCGAATGACGATATCGTCATCTAGCCGAGCATTGAGAACCTTGGCCCAATGGGAAGGTGGAATCGGACTCTGCTGCTGGAAATGGGCAACTTGGGCGGCGGCGTGAACACCGCTATCGGTACGTCCGGCCCCGTGGAGAGTGACGTCATGACCGAGAATATCGGCCAGGGCTTTCTCGATTTCTTCCTGCACGCTCCTGTGATGGGGTTGCCGTTGCCAGCCGTGGAAATTAGTTCCCACATACTGGATGACTAGGGCGATCCGCGACTGGGGGCAAGCAACTTCCATCCTTACATCAGTTCGATAATGGCCATGGGGGCATTATCCCCGCGACGGCGCAGGGTACGCACGACCCGGGTATAACCGCCGTTACGGTTGCCATAACGGGCCTGGGCGCCTTCAAAGAGGGCGTGAACCAGTTGTTTGTCGTAGATGTAGCCCATGGCTTGGCGACGGGCGCTCAGGGAACCGTCTTTAGCTAGGGTGATAATGTGGTCTACCTCTGCTCGCACCGCTTTCGCTTTCGCTAGAGTGGTGGTGATCTGACCATGTAGAATTAGCTGGGTGGCCAAGCTGCGCAGCAGTGCCTTTCTTTGGTCAGCCGGCAGACCCAATTGAGGCACTTTACACCGATGTCTCATGGTATTTTCCTGGAATTGGGTTTACTTGCTTTTTTCTTGGGGTAGGGTGATGCCTAACCGTTTTTGTAGGGCTTCAATGACTTCTTCAGCCGATTTCTGCCCAAAGTTTTTGATTTCTAAGAGATCTTCTTGGCTGTAATCGAGGAGGTCGGCTACGGTGTTGATCTGCGCTCGCTTCAGGCAATTGTAGGCGCGCACGGATAATTGTAGTTCCTCGATCGGAATTTGGTTTTCTTGGTTGATCTCTTGGTCGTCAAAGTTACCGGAAGATTCGAGGGCGTTGAGATCCTTGAGCGGGTTAAAGAGATTAACCAGCATATCGGCCGCTTGGGAAAGGGCTTCTTTGGGGTTAATGCTCCCGTTTGTCCAAATTTCTAAGAGCAGACGATCTCTAGCTTGACCGCTTTCGGAACGGATATCTTCGACGCTGTAGTTGACTTTGGTTACGGGCATAAAAATCGAGTCGATTTGCAGAAAGTCTAGCGAAGTGGCTTCGTCTTTACTGCGATCAATCGCCCGGTAGCCTTTGCCTTTTTCCACGCGAAATTCCATCTCTAGCTTGGCCCCTTCGGCTAGGGTGGCGACGTACTGATTGCGATCAACTATCTCGATTTCTGAGGGTAAATCGAATTGTGCCGCCACTACTGTCGCCGGTCCAGTTGCCACTAAACGCCCGATCTGGGTTTGATTGGTGTAGCTTTTGAGGGTGATTTCTTTCATGTTGAGCATGAGTTCCATCACGTCCTCGCGTACCCCCTCGACGGTGGCAAATTCGTGATTGACTCCCGCGATCCGCAGGGCCGTCACGGCCGCTCCTTCCAGATTGGAAATGAGAATCCGTCTCAGGGCATTACCTACGGTTGTACCCTGGCCTCTTTCCAGAGGTTCTAGTACAAATTTACTGTACTGACTCTGATTCTTGTAAGTTTTTGCTTCTACACACTCGATTTGAAATTGCGCCACCGATTGACCTCCCTTGTTCAGTTATCAGTT
Source organism: Microcystis novacekii Mn_MB_F_20050700_S1 (assembly GCA_007096045.1). Classification (GTDB taxonomy): domain Bacteria; phylum Cyanobacteriota; class Cyanobacteriia; order Cyanobacteriales; family Microcystaceae; genus Microcystis; species Microcystis novacekii. The sequence goes on from SFAU01000003.1 coordinate 29,707, forward strand.
ATCAGTTATCAGTTATCAGTTTTCTCTAGCTTTCAGCGTTCAGTTTTTTGAGCCGATGGTCTTTGACGACCCGATTCTCCTGCTGATGCGCCAAAAGCTAACGGCTGCTGGCCTCAAGATCCCTGTCACCTGAAAAAGCTGTTCACTGTTTACACTCTCCGGCGTTTGGGAGGACGACAACCATTGTGGGGGATGGGAGTCACGTCCCGGATCAGGGTGATTTCTAATCCTGCTCCTTGCAGAGCCCGGATTGCGGTTTCTCTTCCTGCCCCAGGGCCACTAACCATCACTTCTAGTTGACGCATTCCCTGTTCGATCGCTCGGCGGGCGGCGTTATCGGCGGCGGTTTGGGCGGCGAAGGGGGTTCCTTTTTTGGCTCCTTTAAAACCACTCGATCCCGCCGATGCCCAAGAGATCACATCGCCTTTGGTATCGGCGATTGTGACAATGGTGTTGTTGAAGGTCGATTGAATGTGAGCGACTCCGGTAGGAATATTTTTCTTCTGTTTTTTTGGTCCGGTTTTTTTGGTTGGTCGCGCCATAGTTTTTCTTGATTGGGGGATATCGCAATGAATAAAAAATTATTTCTTGGAGGGGGCTTTTTTCTTCCCTGCCACTGTCACCCGACGACCGCGACGGGTCCGCGCATTGGTTCGCGTCCGTTGCCCGCGCACGGGTAATCCTAGCCGATGCCGACGACCTCGATAGGTGCCGATATCGGCGAGGCGTTTGATGTTCATCGCCTCCCAGCGTCTCAAATCCCCCTCGATTTGATAATTTGTTTCGATATAAGTCCGTAGCGCCGCCACGTCTTCATCGCTGAGATCCTTGACCCGAGTGTCAGGGTTAACACCCGTCGCAGATAAGACTTCTTGGGAACGCGATAAACCCACTCCGTAGAGGTAGGTCAGGGCGATTTCCACACGCTTATCGCGAGGTAGGTCTACACCAGCTATCCTTGCCACGCTTTTTCTTTCTCCCTATGAACGATTTTTTTTTCCAAAAACGACTACAATTAACGGTAACGATTCTCTGCCCCAAGACAGTGACTTTGGTGGTTTAACCTTGTCTCTGCTTATGTTTGGGGTTAGAACAAATTACCATGACTCGACCGCGCCGACGGATGACGCGGCACTTTTCGCACATTTTTTTGACAGACGCTCTAACTTTCATGCCTAACTATTCTGGCAACACTGCAAGCTTATTATTATATCAGATTTCTTTTACCCGTGTCACCTATTTTTTTAAAATAAATTTGACCGCTTATTAGGCTTTTTGGCTCTCTGTCCCTATTTATCGCTATTTTTTTTGATTTTTCAGGCGATAGGTAATTCTGCCTTTGGTTAGGTCGTAGGGGGTGAGTTCGACTTTGACTCGATCGCCGGGGAGGATTTTGATATAATTACGGCGGATTTTGCCCGATATATGAGCTAAGACGTTGAAACCGTTATCTAAATCCACCCTAAACATGGCGTTAGGCAAAGATTCGGTCACGGTTCCTTCCATTTCGATTAGATCTTGTTTAGACAAAGTTAATTCCTCAATTTCACTGGAGACAATTTAACGACAGGCAGCAGCCACCGTGCTGTTAGCGCAATTTCCCCAGTATAGCTTATCAGTGATTGTCACTGATCGGATGTGAGTTTTCAGTTCACTGATTACCGTTTACCGATCACAGCCAAAAAGCTCCCGACACCATAACCATATTGGGACGTTATACCAGAAATTTATGGTTTTATGAAAACATTTGACGCATTTTCACTACCATAAACTGCCAGAAAATCAAGTTAATTAGCTGGGTGTAATTAATTTGTAGATAGCCGTAGGACAAGATATCTGTACTACCTTACCAAGTCCTCGGTCGAAAGTTTTCATCATTAATAATCTCCACTGTATCCCCAGAAGGTTTAATCACAAATAATCCTTTATTATAGGCATAACGGTCTATCCCCTCGTCAATTTCAATACCGGCGACTGCACCGTAAGCTTGATAGTTTTTGTAATGGGGAAAAGCAATTTTAAAGCGAGTTAGTTTTTCTAAAAATTCATCCACATCATCTTTCGATAGTTGCGATTTACATTCCACCAAAACAACATCCGTATCATCAACTGCGAGGATATCAATTTCCATCGCAATACCTTGACGTTTAACCCTAGCGCGAGGATAAATTTCTTTAATATCAATACCTTTTTCCTGAAACAATCGCAAAACCGCCGGTTGGACTAATTCTTCCACAAAGCGTCCCCATCGTGTAGTCAGGCTATTTACCGCACGGTTGGTTTGTTCTACTGTACGCTTCAGTTCTGCTATGGTGCGATCGCTTTCTAATTTGGCTTCAGCAAGGATGCGTGCTGTTTCAGCGCGATACTGCTCAATTTCTTCAGCACGACGCTCGCTTTCTAATCTAGCTTCCTCAGCCCGGCGATCGCTTTCTAATTTAGCTTGCTCAATCCGGCGATCGCTTTCTAATTTAGCTTGCTCAATCCGGCGATCGCTTTCTCTTAAACGGCGATCAAACTCCTCAGCAGAAGTGCGGAACAATTGGTAAATATCTTCAATTGTTACTGATTCGCTCATCTTTTTTATCTAACCTCTATTCGGCTATTGTATCATAAATTTATGGTTTTGTGAAAGATTGAGGAACCAGGAAACAGTTTTCCGACCGGCAAGATGCCTATCCCACGGTGGAGCTAATTTCTCCCTGTGGAGGGCTGATTTTTTCTGTGTTAGAGTGATATTTGAGTGATCCGAACACAGCTTCAAAAAGATATTGATCAGAAAAGTCATCATCAAGGTAGAGGTTTAAAGACTGATTTTAAGGATTTAACGTAAATATCAACCTGATCAGGAAATTTAAACTCTGCTGCACTGCTTGGATTAGTAATACCGCCAACGAATAAAGCAATAGCAAAAGTAAATAAGGGATATTTGGGGTTGCGGGGATTGAACATTTTTGTTGCTCCTCAAAGATTAATTCTTTTTTTGTTGTTCGTTATCTTTTGTTCCTTGAGAACCAAGTTCATGCTTTTAGTTTGACCAGTGAGCAAAAATTGCCCAGTCGTCTGGAACAGGCGAACCAAAAGATTCGCCCGCCCACTCCCAATTAAATAAGCTGAACATCTAAAGAGACAGCAAACCCGGCGGGGCGATTTTCAATGGTTGCGAATTGTTGCCCAAGAAAACTTAACCCACCTGTTAAGCTATTGTAGTTAAATTGGCTAAGGCTACTAGCAGTAAATCCGGACTTACTGATTTGGATGACATCGCCCTCTATCCACTGAAAATCCTTGATTACGTCAACTCCTTCTAGAAGAGAACCGAAATAAAAGGCATCGGCGCCAGTGCCGCCAGTGAGGATATCATTGCCATAGCCGCCATAGACAAAATCATTCCCAGCGCCTCCTAATAGAACATCGTTGTCGGCTCCGCCAAAGAGATAATCAGTATCGTTTCCGCCTGATAAAGTGTCAGCACCTGCTTCGCCAATGAGCAAGTCACTACCGTTTCCGCCGAAGATATTGTCATTTCCAGCGCCGCCGAAGAGGTCATCTGCACCATCTCCACCATCAATGTAGTCGTTGCCTGTTCCACCGTCGATGTAGTCGTTGCCTATTCCACCGTCGATGTAGTCGTTACCGTTTCCGCCGAAGATATTGTCATTTCCAGCGCCGCCGAAGAGGTCATCTGCACCATCTCCACCGTCGATGTAGTCGTTGCCTATTCCACCGTCGATGTAGTCGTTGCCTCCTTGGCCGTAAATGGTATCATTCCCTCCATTCCCGTACATGGTGTCATTACTGGAACTGCCGAACAAGAGGTCATTGGAACTTGTACCGTTGTAAACTGGCATTAGCTGTAAACTCCTGTGAATTAATTAAGTTGATGATTCAAGTCAAACATTCAGATCAAATAACATTCAATAGATACTGAATAACAAATTGGTCTCAGCCAACAACTCTAAATAGCTCTAAATAACCGTATATAACTTTTAATAACAATTAATAAAATTGCTTTCTCTTGATCATAAAAATATTGACAAATCAGAGTAAATAATGTAGTATTTAGGTATCTCTATTAATTTTTTGATTATTTTTGAACTAAAAATGGTTAGTATTACTAACAAAATAGAAACTAAAAATCTATTGCAAGAAGCATTTCTAAACTGGATATTGCAAAATACTGGTTTGATAAAAAATAAAGATCATAGTTGTTTATTTCAACTTCTATATAATCCCAAAAATCAAGATAAAAAAAGAAGGGAAATTGTCGAAATAATGAAAGATAAACATAATCTTCATTATCCGGAAGCAACTATTAATGAATATGCGAAAAGAATTAGGAGAATAATGGTAGATGTGTTTAAACAAGGGATGATAGACGATGGATTAGAATTAAGTGTCAATTTAATTACTACTAAATATGAGAAGAAAGGAAAACCTCAGAATTCAATTGAACCTCATCAAGTGACTTATCAATGGCTATGGGAGAAAAAATTCCCTCGGATGGGTTGGGAATTAGCAAAAGAAGTTGCTGCACCTGCTTGTAATAAGTTAACGATGCTGGATATTGAAAATTTTGAGAGGGGTCCAGTTATGAATGGTACTGTAATTAAGCCAGAGCCAGATAAGGGGAATTATATTTATCTTAACAAGCCCCATTATTTATGGGTTAATTTACCTGAAAATGGTCAATATTTATTGTTAATTAATGAGACTGTAGAAGGAAATTTTTATCTCTTTAGTCCCTCAAGAGCATTTGCCTATGTTCCTTATACTAAGCTATCAGAAGGACTTCGTTTACCTCCGTCTGAAGGACTAGCTCGATTTTTCCAATATGATGCAGTAGGAGATGAATATTTTCTGGCAATTGTCACAGAACAACCCATTGAGTTATCTTGGGTTAATTGGGAATCTGACCCTACAGATATTATCTTAAATCAAGAGCGTTTTGAGGAGATATTTATTAAATTGGGTCAACAGGGTAATAGTGAGGTGTTTTATAAGCGGTTTAAGGTGGTGGAACAAACAATTAATTACTCTGAGCAATCAGCAACAATAATCAACCACAAAAACTTAGTTGATTAAAGGAGGATAGTAACATGAATCAATCCATAATTAACCAGATACAAAAGTATAACCAAACCCTAGGAATGCTATATCAGCAGGGGCAATATGAGCAAGCGATTATCTTCGCCCAACAAACCTGTGATTTAGCCAAAAGTTACTCACTAACTAATGAGGTTATTTATGCTGATTCTTTGAATCTTTTAGCCATATTATATCAGTCAATGGGACAGTATAAGCAAGCTTTACCTATCTCTCAACAAGCTCTCGAAATTCGTGGTAAAATTCTAGGTAATGACCACCCCGACTATGCTGCTTTTCTAAATAACTTAGCTGTATTATATGAGTCAATGGGACAGTATGAGCAAGCTTTACCTCTCCATCAACAAGCTCTCAAAATTATTGGTAAAATTCTAGGTACTGACCACCCTAACTATGCTGAGTCTCTATATAATTTAGCCGTATTATATAGGTCAAT
>SFAU01000030.1 GCA_007096045.1 Microcystis novacekii Mn_MB_F_20050700_S1
GTCTAGTCTTTATACAACGGAAAGTTCGCCCACCTCGGCTACTCTTTTTATCTCCGCTTTCTCTTACAGACAATTATAACATAATTACAAAAGTTGTCTATATGCTGGTCAGCATTCATGAGGTAAGCGCTTCGGGACGAATGCTGACACTAAGTTAACTTCTGGTGTCGGACAGAGCCGGTGAGGATGTCAAGTAGTTTAATGATTGTTAGTCGTGACTAACATCTGAAAGAGCAATTCCTCTCTGAGAGAGGAATTGCTCTCTGCAATGATCAACTAAGTCTGTGATGACTTTTCAAAAATGATATATGTAAGGTAATCAACTCAATTTTCCTGTTTATTTGACTCTTTAGACCTGGCTAGTTTTCGCTGTGCGACAGCACCAAGTCCCAACATACCTAGACCTAAAACTTTACTAGGTTCGGGTACTTGTTGAGAGGAAATGACAAATTGACCGCTATTGTCAAAAGTATTACTATCATTGACACGAAACTCAAGAACAGTGCCATTAGCAATACCTGTAAAGCCTACATTTGTAAAGATGCTGGATAAAGGCACACCAGATAATGATAAATTTGTTGGTGGATTGGCATTACCTAAACCATTGGCGGCAGTAGCTGAGAATAGAGGGAAAAATCCTAGTGTACCATTGCCAATGAGCAGAGCACCATTTGGCTTCCCTGGAACTATGTCTGAACCACCTGCTATAAAAATTTGTCCTGGATTATTTCCCGTAACTGTTGTCTGAGGTGCGACAATAACACCAGCAGCATTAATGGTAAGTCCTCCAGCTGCGAGATCTACTGTTCCAGAAACATTGATACTTAAGGTATCTGACGGGAGAAAGTTTCCAGAAACCGTGAAAGTTGGACCAGAAAAAACATTAGTCCCTAAAACAGTTGTGTTGGGAATAATTAACTGAGCAGCTTGAACTGGTGATATTGCCAGAGTGCTAAAAGTAAGGACAGAGGAAGCGATCGCTATTTTGATAGCCCATGCTTATCCCCCCCCCCCGAATTAATTAGTTTTGCTAATGTCATGGCTAAATGCCTCTCCAAAGTATGTTTAACGTTAAAATACTATTACCTAGCGAAAATGTCAAGACTTATCTGATATTGATTTTCCTAGATGCTCAATCCCTTGGCCACTGCAATCAAGGCATCTAACGGAGATTTATCTAAATAGTTAATTTTTGCATTGACTATTAATTTAAGAACAGAGATAGCGTTTATTTTTGAGATGTTGACAGCATAAGGGCGCAAGCATTGCGCCCCTACAGTTAGTCTATCCATGTTTCATAAATGCTAGATTAATCCCAATAAACTGACCATTAAAGCTTTTTGGGCGTGCATCCGATTTTCCGCTTGCTCCCAGACTTTTGATTGTACACCCTCGATCGCCCCGTCGGTAATTTCTTCACCCCGGTGAGCAGGTAAACAGTGGAGAATAATCGCGTCTTTGTCAGCGTGACTCATTAGCTGTTCATTGACTTGGTAGGGCTGAAAAACGGGAATTCGGGCATCTGCGAGGCTTTCTTGTCCCATACTTGCCCAGACATCAGTATAGACCACCTGAGAGTCTTTTACTGCCGCAACGGGATCGTCGGTAATTAAGATTTTACTACCGGTTTTCTCGCCAATAGCTTGGGCGCTGGCGACAATTTCCTCATCCGGTTGATAGTTTGCGGGGGAAGCAACCCGCACATTCAACCCCATCAAAGCGCCACCTAAGAGGAGAGAATTAGCGACATTATTACCATCCCCGACATAGGTGAGGTTAATTCCCCGTAAAGTCTGAAAAGTCTCTTGGATAGTCTGTAAATCGGCTAAAATTTGGCAGGGATGTTCTAAATCTGTTAAAGCGTTGATAATCGGGATGCGGGAATAATTAGCAAAAGCTTCTAAATCCTCTTGTTTAAAGGTGCGAACTGCGAGAATATCGAGATAGCGATCGAGTACCCTGGCTGTATCGGCTAAGGGTTCCCCGCGCCCCACTTGGGTTACACTGGGATTGAGATCGATCACCTGTCCCCCTAACTGGTACATAGCGACGGTAAAGGAAACCCGCGTCCGGGTGGAAGCTTTATAAAATAGCAATCCTAAGACTTTGTTGCAGCTAGGGTTAAGATTGCCAGCTTTAAGCTGTGCCGATAGATTGAGTAGGGCGCTGATTTCTTGGCTACTCATGTCGGTTATTCTTAAAACATCTCGTCCTTTTAAAGTGGCTACCATTGGTTTTTCTCTCGATAAACAGGGGTTTTGATTGGTCTTTATGGCAGTTAGCGAGGCTGCAAAAATCTTGAGTAAAGACCTTATTATAATCCAGTTTTTTCGCTATTAGGCAATTTTTCCCGAAAATTTTTGATTGTGGGGGATGTTAGTCCAGCTAACACACCCAAATTAAGTAGTCATGCAAAATTAATTTCCTAGTGAAGATAGGCAAGAGGCAAGAGGCAAGAGGCAAGAGGCAAGAGCGGGGTTAGATATGTGTAATTAATTTTGCTTAGGTACTTATCTGTTAAATTAGGTAGGTGTTAAAAATTGTCAGATTCCCCCCTTATCAAGGCGGCACCCCCCTTATCAAGGGGGGTAGGGGGGATCAAACCCAAAATCTAATTTCTACTTAACTAATTTTGCCCCACACTTAGAACAAAAATTAGACGAGGGCGGATTTTTGTGTCCACAATTACCACAGATAATTAAAGCTGGATTAGCCACCTCTGTCACTGGAGAAAGAGGAATTTCTCCACCGCTATCCAACTTATAGTTATGGATTAACTGCAAAATAATTGCATCTTCCCGTTTATATTCTGTATTGTCTTTTCCTCCTGTTAACTCCTCGGAACGTTGTTGTAAATATTCAATGAAAGTCCGATACAAAGCTTGTTTTTTCTCCAGAGTGGCTGCAGCCTGTAACTTAGCTGTCACCTGACTTTGAATTTTTTCCTTATCTTCGCGACAAGCTTTTACTTCTAACACCTGTACCGCGTCTTCCCAACTGGTGGCGATATCGACTTTTTTTAATCCCGTTGCGGTTTTAATTTCATAGCGAATTGTTTTCTCATTAGTGACTCGATTGACTTCTGGAAAAAGCACTTTTAAAGCTCGTGCTGTCACCACTAACTGATAGATGCTAGGATCTTCGGGAAAAACATCCCAGAAAGGAGGTTCCTTTTGGATATGCACGGGGATGGGTAAATCGCGATTTTCCCCCATTTGTTGGGCGCGTTTAGCGAGAATAAATTCTCCTTTCCAGTCCTGATAGGATTGCCGCAGCTCTCGCATTCCATCAAGACAGCGTAGGGAAAACCCGCCAATTTCCTGCACGAAGACAAGACGATATTTTTCCACTTCTCCCAAGGGTTTAATATCGTCTTCATTGGGGATAAATTCCCGCAGTTTCGGAATAATGTTTTGGGCTGCTGGGTTACTGGTATTTCTTCCTCCAATCAGGGCAACATTTTGATTTAATTGGGGTGTAAAACCCGCATCTTTTCCCCGCAAAACCGCAGGATTGAGCATAATTAGGGGTCGCGATTTTTGGTAGGCAATGCGAAGATTATTGATAATATCGGCATCGTTGTTATAGATTTTTAACAAGCGATCGCAAGCGGCTAATTCCTGCTGAATGCGACTACTAGCGGGAGCATTTTGTAGTAGTTGATTAGCTTGATTTAGGATAACTTGTTGAAAATCTCCTTGACGAATATCGGCAATCTCGGTGATGTCAAATAAACGCATATTTTCATCGGAGCGGCGCGTTTCTTTCCAGAGGGGGCTAGATTGCTTTAAAATCTCTTCTGAGAGGGGTAAACAAAGGTTATCCATACCCGTATCGTAGGCATTTTTGTTACCAGCAATCCCGGAGGCAAATTGTTCGATAAAGTCTTGATAAAGACCATTTAATTCTTGTCTATCAAATAGTTTAATCCCATTAATTAACAAAGCATCGGCACTATCAATCTGCTGGTTAGCTTGGAGATTAAATAGATCGCGACTTTTAATTAATTTCTGACGAAAGCGATTAAAACGGCTTTCTAACTGATTAAGATGTTCCAGTAAACGATTAATAACCTCTACTCCTGCACCTCTGGTTTTTCGTTGAATATTGGCCATTAAATAGCCTTCCAATCCCGTTAAAGCTTGTTCACAATATTGTTCCATCTTATCTTTTTTCGAGATATGAATTTTATCTTTCAGATCATTAATTTCTGCCAAGGCTGTGTCGTATTCCCGTTGACGTTTACTTTCGTTTTGACTCCAAACCTGTTCTTGATCGCGACGGAATTTTTCCGCTATGTCGGTGAAGATTTGTCGTACTGAAACAATAAAACTCTCGGCAAATTTTACCCCACGGTTTCGATCTTCAAGGATATTATAAAACTCCATTTCTAGAGACTTTTTACCCCGTTGAATAATTTCATCCCGATTATTATAAATCTTTTTCAGGTAATCGCCGTGCAGCCGTTCATCAGGACTCAATTCTAGTAAATGATTGCGTTTAAATTCCTCGACTCTTGGTGTCAAATAATCATTAATAAATTGCAGAATTTTCCCCTGTTCATTGCCTAAAATATTAACACCCTGTTTCGTACAAGATAGCCAATTATCTTGATTGATTTCCTGACGAGTTTCGTTAATCCATTGGGAGATTATGGCAATTAAAGAGCGATCCTTGTCGGCACATAAATCCATAATTAATTCCCCTTCGCTCAAGCGCATTTTTTTGAGGATATCACCTCTGACTAACTCCAACAATTGAGCGGGTAAAATCACGGAATCATTCAGCCACCAATTAATTAAATCTTTGGCTAAACGTTCCGATAAGGAGGCACGAATTTGGGCAATAGGAATTTCAATAGTGGATAGTCCAAAACTCATAAATTGCTTAGGATAACCGCGACCTCCTGGGTCAGCTTGCGCCCAAGAACCCTTAATATTATCTCTAATGGAACGCTTATGGGGGGCAAAATCAGAGGTCATGTCTAGGAAGATATTTTGGGCGATCATTTCCCGAATTTGACCGAGTTTAAAATCACCTTCTCCGTTTTTTGTCCCCACTAAATAGGTAAAATCAAAGGGGGGTAACTTACTAACCACTTCATCGACTAAACCGCTGCTAAACTGTTGATGATATTCGGTTCTGTAGTCAGAAAAGTAATTTAATTCCATCAAGGCAGCGTAACCATTAGCCAAAACTCGATCGCCGACACTAATCCCCGCAAATGCTTCAGGAGTGGGAACAATTGCCGTACTCAAAGGACTACTTTCCCCTCGTAACCAATTACGAATACAGTAGCCTATATCAATTAACATTCCGCTCCCCGTACCACCGTTTAAAGACCCCGTAGTAAAGACATTAATAGCACTATTACTCACTTTAATTCCATAGCGATCAAGCATAAAGTTTTCTTGTCCCTTTACCCGTCTCACCGCGTCTAGAAATTTTCTTTGGATCTCATGATAATTACAAAATAAAGCAAAACGGCCACAGGCGCGAATTTGTCCCGCTCCCGCTTCTAGGGAAGTAATATTTCTCTCTAATTCCGGGGGAAACCAACTATTAATCCAGGGATATCTATCCATGTCAGATACCATCTCCTGTACCTGTTTTCCACTCACCCTGGACCAGTGTTTTTCGTTATCTTTAAAAGCACTGCCGGCAGCTTCAGGATTACTGATTTTATAATCCTTATCCGTGTCAACCACCAAAAAACTGACAATCGGAAAATTGCTCAAACTGCCATAACTTTCCTCGATTAAACGACGCAATCGCGATAAAATCTCGTTACCCGTACCACCAATACCCACTAAAACCGTGGGAACCATGCTTTTTTCTTCCACTGCTGCTGGCATAATTACTTAACTCCTAAGACCATTTCTTGACGGTTGCGAGGGACTTCGTAGGTGAGGAAATCGTAGGCTAATTTAGTGTTAGGAAAAATCGCCCGCGCTTCCTCTAACAGATTAGAAATATCCAGAGAATTCCCCGGTAGATAACGGGGACTAAAATGGGTCATTAATAACAATTTTACCTGGGCTGCCAAGGCCACCTGGGCTGCCATCGTCGAAGTGGAGTGAACACTTTCAAAAGCTAACCCGGCATCTTGGTGTGCAAAAGTCGCCTCATGAATTAGCACATCGGCATTCTCTGCCAATTTGATCGAGCCTTCACAGAAAATAGTATCGGTACAATAGGCTATTTTACGGCCGATTTCCGTTTCTCCGCAGAGGGACTGACCGCGAATTTTTCTGCCATCGGCGAGGGTGACAGTTTCCCCTTTTTTCAGCTTGCCGTAAATTGGTCCGGGGGGAATACCTAAAGCGTTGGCTTTTTCCACATCAAAACGTCCAGGGCGGTCTTTTTCGGCGATACGATAACCATGGGCGGGAATACGATGTTTTAATAGCTGACAGGAGACGGTAAATTCTTCATCTTCGTAGAGTATGCCGGGGGAAACGGGATGGACACGCACCCGATTGGCGAAATTAGTATAGGAATACTTAGCACAAGCACGCAGATAGTCCGCTAGTCCGGGGGGTCCGTAGATATCAATATCCTGAGCAGAACCGGCTAATCCAATACTGGCTAACAATCCCATTAAACCAAAGATATGATCCCCGTGCATGTGGGTGATAAAAATGCGTCGGATTTGGGAACTTTTCAGGTCGCTACGCAGTAACTGGTGTTGAGTTCCTTCTCCACAGTCAAACAGCCATATTTCTGCCCGTTGCGGCAAACGAAGGGCGATACTAGAGACATTACGAGACCGAGTGGGAACCCCAGAACTGGTTCCTAAAAAAGTAATCTCCACAGGATAGCTGTCAGGATAGAGGATTCTTTTTCTAGTCTAGGCTGTTTTTATCGATTTCTCGATCGAATTGCTGCTTTTCTGTATTTCATCACTTGAAAACAGAAAATCCTCTGATTTTGACCTAAATTAATTTTAGTACAAATGAGTTAGCTCCCCACTTCCCAACCCCCACTCTGCAATAATTACTCGCAGTCAGAAATACGCCAGCTTTCATATCATGTTTTGTGCTTTTTGTCAAAAAAACTTTTTTTTTGCAATAAAACTACACAAAAAAAAGATCATCGTTATGCGTGAAATTGACTAATTTACCCGTCTTAATTAGGGTTTGCGGCAAAAAGTTTTTCGGTGGGGGTAGGAGTCAGGAGTCAGGAGTCTCCGAGTCAGTAGCCGGTCGTTTCAGGCTTTGTTGCCCTTGGTTTTTGTACCAATTTATGAAAGCCTTATTTTAAAAGGGTTTTACCATTATTCAGCCAGCCCTAATTAAAAAAAACAAAAGAGAGAATTTGCTTCTCTCTTCTGCTCATGAAAATTATGCCAATTTTCCCATAACCGAGGGGAAGTTATTCTACTTGTAATTGGCCCTCGTGTCTTTAACCGCCGCCCAAAAAAATAGGGCTGTTAATGGTACACTTGCCGCTAGAATTAAGCCAGTGGTGGTATTGCCTAAATCCGGTTCTCCTGAACTAATTTCAAAGACACAACCCACACCAGCGATCGCTGCAATACAGGATAATAACAATAAAACGCCGCTTTTCGGGGTCATCTTCACTCCTCGCCTCAATTAACTAATGCCTTTATTTTGTCACTTTCTCGACGGGTTTCACCGCTTGCACGGAAAAACCGTGTTTTTTTAATTCTTCATTGAGTGCCAAATCGTTATCTACTCTATCGACGAACATGACACCATTAAGATGATCCATTTCGTGTTGAATTACCCGCGCTAGTAAACCGTTAGCTTGCAGTTTTCGCGGTTTCCCCTGTTCATCTTTATAACTCACTTCGATCGCTTGGGGACGGATGACATCTAAAAACACATCGGGAATACTCAAACAACCTTCTTCCGCTTTGCACAATTCCCGACTATAACCGATAATTTGGGGATTAATCAGAATTAGGGGCGGATTTTCGGGTTTATCGGGTTCACAATCAATGACGATTAACTGTTTATTAACTGCCACTTGGGGAGCCGCTAACCCGATACCATTGGCACTATACATAGTTTGCAGCATTTCTCTGGCTAATTGACGAATGCTGTCATCGACTTTAGCAATTCGCTTGGCCGGTTGACGCAAGACTCGATCTCCGAGATAATGCAGTTCTAAAGGGGGTTTTTCTAATTTGCGTTTTTCTACGGTAATAGTGGCGCTCATAAACTTGATTATCGATGGGATGCACAATTTTGATTTTAGTCACTGGCGCTGGGGCATTTCTCCGGAAAAGGAAGAAAAAAACCCAGACCCTTCATAAAATTTTACACTGATCACAGACAGTTCGTCCATATCAGGGAGTGGGAAGTGGGGAGTGGGGAGATTTTTCAGTTATCAGTTATCAGTTATCAGTAATCAGTAATCAGTGGGGGAGTGGGGAGATTTTTCAGTTATCAGTAAGCAGTAATCAATGAACTAAAAACTCAAATCTGATCACTGGTAACTGACAACTGATAACTGATTCAAGGCTGATGGCTGTAAGATTACTTATTAAGTACCTAAGCAAAATTAATTACACATATCTAACTACCTCTTGCCTCTTGCCTTTTGCCTTTCCTAACCAGGAAATTAATTTTGCACAGCTACTTATTAGTAATTGGTATTCCTAACCATTGACTTAATTCCGCTGCTAACCATTCAATTTCGGGTTTGCTCAGATAGGCTTTTGTCTTACTGCTAATAGTATATTCTTTAGTCCCCGCCCAAATAGTTAAAGTCATCGGCACATAAACTTGATCGCCATCGTCATCTTTGGTATGATAACTATCAGCTTTCACCAGTTTATTAATATGTTGCCGTGCCATTTTCTTTTTGCCCGGAAGTGTCAAACCCCAAATTCGCTGAATGGCAACAATTTCTTGCCTATCAATAGTGATAATTTCCTCCCCTTTGAGACAATAAATAATCCCGCCAAGCATTCCTAAACCCACAAACCAAAAGGGCAAGGAAAAGAGCAGAAAAAACCAACTCATCCACAGAGGAATAGAAATGGCTCCTCCTGTCCATACTAATAAAAAAGCGTTCCAAGCAATGGCAAAGGTTCCGGGAAAAATTAATTTAGGGGTAAAACCTTCGGGAGGTAAAGATATTCTAATTTTCTCCCCGCTTTTTTGCAACTGTACCCGACTCCCGGCGGGTTTTTCAAGGTTCGAGGCAGTTAATTGAATTTCGTGGAGAGTATTTAAAGCTTGATTGGCTGCCTGTGCTGACACAAACCTTTGATCGAGACTAGGTTCAATTAACTGCCCTAACCAATGAACAAAAGCAGGGCTTAAATTGGCTAAATTATTTAATTGAATTTTGCCATCTTTTTGGGGTAAATCGGCGGGATGAATGCCTGTAGCTAGATAGATTAAAGTCGCTCCTAAACTGTATAAATCAGAAGCGGCAACGGTGCGACCACCGAATTGTTCAGGGGGCATATAACCGTAGGTTCCGACGATAGTTAAAGTAGCCTGTTCCTGTTGAGCAACAGTCTGGACAGAACCAAAATCAATTAAATAAACATTACCGATACTATGACCAGTTCGATCTTTTAGTAAAATATTACTAGGTTTCAAATCCCGGTGAATAATTGGCGGATTAAGTCCATGCAGATAAATTAAAATACCTAGAATAGATTTAGCTAATTCTTGCAGATCTGCCTCACTAAATTTGCGACCAGTTTCTATCTGTTCCTTGAGAGATTTAGCCTCGATATAACTCTGAACAAGGGCAAAACCTTGATAGGTATCGGTGCGAACTTCCAAATAGTCGATATATTCAGGAATCGAGCGACAATCTAGATGTTTAAGAGTTTCAGCTTCCCGTTGAAAGAGTTTTAAATCTGTCCATTCAAAATCGGGACTGAAGATTAATAATTTGACGACAACAGTAGCGCCCGTTTTTAGATCTTGGGCGAGAAAAGTGCGTCTTCCGGTTTGTTTACCTAACTGACTTTGTATTTGGTATCGATCGCTTAAAATTTGCCCTGGCAGCATACAATATATTCCTAGGATAATCCTAATTCTAGGCTAATCGAGAAATTTCTCAACCGCAAGCTAAGAAAAAGGAAGTTTGACCGAATCATCAAAACTTTAGCTTCTCCCAGGATAACTGCGGCGAAATTCAATTGTATCGCCCGTTTTTCGCTAATCCCTGCACTGGACTGAGGGAGGTATTTTTTCAGGAGACCTCTTGTAAAAATCAAAAATTGTTGTTAGGGTTAGGAGTCAGTAGTCAGTAGTCAGGAGAATTAAGAATGAATAATAATCAATTAAATGGTCTATTTACAGATTTTATGCAATTTAATCCTTATTTTTGCCGTTTTTGAACCCTGAAAAATTAATTATGCAAGAGGTTTAGGTTAAAAGAGAAAATAGGCATCAGAAAAGAAAATTAGTCCCTCTCCGTCTGGGAATTTTAGTACAAATGTTCGGAATGTCAACTGCGGCGCTGCGATGTAGTCTGAAGGCGTAATTAATCTCTTGAGCTGCTATCAGGTGAGAATATCTAAAATACTGGATAAATTTGACATAATCAGAGTTTGTACGGATATTGTAGTCGTCTTTTGTCTTTTTTCTCCTCCTGTCTCGGAGTATCCTGTCCTAAGGGAAGATTTTCGATTTTTACCAGAGGTCTATAGTCAACAGCTTAGGGGACAAGGGAGCAGTCAGTTTAATTCCGATCGAGGTGGAGTTTCCTGATATAGTTTTAAAAGCAGTCGGTTCAAGACAAAAAGACATGGTTACTAGGGGCGAACGAGGAGTAGAAGTGAGGAAAAACGAGAGCTTTTCTCTGGCTTCCTATCTGGAGGAAAAGCGGTTAATTGTCGAGTCAGCTTTGGATAGCTCTTTAGTTATCGGCAATCCCGCCAAAATCTACGAGGCGATGCGCTATTCTCTCCTCGCCGGCGGCAAACGTCTGCGACCAATTTTATGTCTGGCTACCTGTGAATTGATGGGGGGTTCCCTGGAGATGGCTTTACCCACCGCTTGCGCCCTAGAAATGATTCACACGATGTCATTAATTCATGACGATTTACCCGCCATGGATAACGATGATTACCGACGCGGGAAATTAACCAATCATAAGGTTTTTGGCGAAGATATCGCTATTTTAGCCGGGGATGGTCTCCTGGCCTACGCTTTCGAGTATGTGGCTACCCAGACTCGTAATGTACCTCCCGTACAGATTTTAGAGGTAATTGCCCGTTTAGGTCGCACCGTCGGGGCAGCGGGTTTGGTGGGAGGTCAGGTTTTAGACTTGGAATCCGAAGGAAAACCCGATATTTCGGCGGAAACTCTCGGTTTTATCCATACTCACAAAACTGGGGCCCTGTTGGAGACTTCTGTGGTGTCGGGGGCAGTTTTAGCGGGGGCAAAAGCGGAAGATATAGCTAAATTAGCCCGTTATGCTCAAAATATTGGCTTGGCTTTCCAAATTATCGATGATGTTCTCGATATCACGGCGACAAAGGAGGAATTGGGTAAAACCGCCGGTAAGGATATACAGGCACAAAAAGCCACCTATCCCAGTCTCTGGGGGATAGAAGGCTCCCGCCAGCAAGCTCAACAGTTAGTAGATAGTGCCATCGGTGAATTGAGTAGCTACGATGAGGCCGCTGAACCTTTACGGGCCATCGCCGAGTATATTGTTAATCGTAAAAATTAAATTAAACGAATGAGATTATGCAGGACTTCCAGCAGGTGTTACACAATCAAATACTGCTAATCTCTCTTTTAGCTTGTTTCACTGCCCAGGGACTAAAAGCGCTGATTGAGTTAATCCGCGATGGTAAGGTGAGTCTGCGCTATCTAGTCTCGTCGGGAGGAATGCCTAGCGCTCACTCGGCGCTGGTGGGGGCCTTGGCTACTGGGGTAGGATTACAGATGGGTTGGTCTAGTGCCGAATTTGCCATCGCCGCGCTTTTTGCGGTTATTGTTATGTATGATGCGGCCGGAGTGCGTCAGGCAGCGGGAAAACAGGCCCGGATTCTCAATCAAATTATCGATGAAATGTTCCAGGGAGGCAAGGAATTTAACGAGGAACGTTTAAAGGAATTAATTGGTCATACTCCTTTTCAGGTGCTGGTCGGTTTAAGTTTAGGTATCGGTATCGCCATTGTGATGCTCTGTCGTTAATTGAGGTGTTTTCTGGGGTTGAGATAAACTAGATTTAATAACTAAAATCTGGGGTAATCACTCATGTTACAATCCCTAAAAATTGAAGGCTTTCGCGGTTTTCAAAGTTTTGAGATGGCCAATCTTGGTCGAATTAATCTCTTAGTAGGTAAAAATAATAGCGGTAAAACTTCTATTTTAGAAGCGATTCTTATTTATGTTTCTAAATTTAATACAGGAGAAATACAAAGAATTTTTAATCATCGGGGCGAGTATTCTCATAGAGAAATAGATGCGGCTAATCTTCTCGGTGCGAACGTGCAATCTTATGATATAAAAAATTTATTCTATAAATACTTACTAAAGGATAATCAAAAAATAGTTATTTATGAGCCAGATAAACCAGCCAATCAGGTGACTTTAAGTATTCAATCTACATCTAAAAAATTACTCTCTAAAGTCAATAAAAATAATTTACAATCCATAGGTAGTTTTTGCTTAGTGGTTGAATTTGAGCATCAGCAAAAAGTCTATTCTTTATCACCTGAAGAGGAAATTTTACAGACAAATTTAACTGATAACAAACCGTCTCAGGATTTTAAAAAACTAGAATTATTTTGGATTCCTCCTCAATCTATAGCAGTTAATACAAACAGATATTTTTTCAGTCAAAGTCTGCTTAACTCTACGGATAACCTAGTTATCGAAGCTTTAAAAATCATTGAACCTAAAATAGAAAAAATTGCGACTACTGAAGAATTTCAACCTCCAGTATTTAATAGTACATGGGCAGGACGTGGGGGATTTATGGTTAAACTTAAAGGAGCAGAAGAACCAGTTCCGATTGGCAGTTTAGGTGATGGATTTTGGCGAATGTTAGGGTTAGTTTTAGCGATGGTTAATCTTGAAAATGGAATTTTATTAGTTGATGAAATTGATAGCGGATTGCATTTTACTGTCATGACTGATATGTGGAAAGTCGTCTGGGAAACCGCTAAAAAACTCAATATTCAGGTATTTGCTACCACTCACAGCCGGGATTGTTGGCAAAGTTTAGCCGAATTAATTACCGAAGAAAAAATTACCGATAACGAAATTACTATTCAAAGGATAGATAGGGACAAGGAAAAAGCAGTTTCCTTCAATACTAGACAAATTTACCTCGCTTCTGAAAGAGATATTGAGGTTCGCTAAAAATGACCAAAATACATCCTAAAAAACTCTTAGTAGAGGGAAGAGAAGAAATGAGAGTTATTCCCGAATTAGCAGAAGCTCATGGCATCTCTTGGGGAGAGAAAAAAGACACAGCTATTATCTATATTAAACCAGCTGATGGTATTGAGAATTTACTCGATAGGGATAATATTTACAACGAAATCAATGATAGTGGACTAACTCATTTAGGAATTATCATAGATGCGGACGAAGAACCTGATAATCGTTGGAAAAGTTTATATAATGCCTGCTTACCAAATATACCTAACTTACCTCAAAATTTACCAGCAGAGGGATTAATTATAACTCTAGAATCGGGTATAAAATTCGGTGTGTGGATGATGCCAGATAATCAATCGAGAGGGATGTTAGAGACTTTTTTAGCCTATTTAGTTCCCGATAATAATCTTTGGCAATATACACAAAACAAGGTGATAGAGGCAAAACAACAAGGGGCAACCTATAGGGATTATCATCTAGATAAGGCTAATATTCATACCTATTTAGCTTGGCAAGATCCGCCGGGGAAACAACTTCACGATGCAGTCAAACAAAGAATACTTAATCAATCCCATCCCCAATCGGCAAAATTTTTGAGATGGTTACAGGAGTTATACGAGATTTGAGAGAACTATGGATCGAAATGGGAATGACGGCCCCATAATATTTCTCTGTGCTTTGTTAGATAAAACCTCCAGCTTTTAAAGTTATAGTCATTTCAATTAAGATTGAGAATATCAATGCCAGAGTTCATAAGGGTTTAACTGGTCTAGAGTGTATCAGACTTATCTGAAATGACTATACGTTGTGCTTATCTCAATCAGGTAATTGCCCCAGCATTTGTACTTATTGCCTAAATGGGATGCTCCCTCTATTATAGTTATCTAAATTTAGAATTTAGGCCAATCGCTGAAGTTATTGTCGAGGAAAGTGTTGAGCAAATCAAAAAACAGTTGGCTGAAAAGTCACCTGACACGCTTAAGCAATTGGAAGGGTCTTCGGAAGATGATACGGATGCTCTAGCACAACCGATACAAATGATGGCGACTTGTTATTGTTGTTGATGCTTTAGATGAGGTAGATCAAGTTAGTTATCGAGGTGTTTCAAATATCCTTTTTTTGCCGTCTCATTTGCCGAATGGAGTTTATTTTGTTCTAACTTTACGGAGAGGTGTTGATGTTCCGATGACAGTTTATACTCCTTTTCTCCCCGCTCCGCAGCTCCGGCGCTCCCCTGTAATCTTAACGAGTAATTTAGATAGTCAACAGCTTAGCTGACTAGGCCTCAGGAAAATAATCGCCGCAGTCGATCGCTTGTTCGGTGTTGGCGCTCCTGGGTTGTACACTACATTTGAGGCGATAATCGTTGGTAAAGTAGCGGCAGTGGGAGCAAGGGATGGAGTGCATCCGCCGGGCAACTTGCCAACTATCGCACACAGCACTGGCTAAAGACCAGCAAACTAAAGCGATAATGGCAGCGGCGATTGAAAAACGTAAAATAATCCAGATTTCCATGGCGAGCAACTAAAATTACCTGATGTGGATGGGAATCAACCGAGGCAATCGGCATAGGGTTAGATACTGAACAGTTTACTGAAATCCAGACTAACCGTTAGCAATCACCAGACTTTTAAGCACATTTTCGGTCATGGCCGCTATTTGATCCAATTGTTCCTGATAGCGTTGTGCCTGTTTTTTGGCTTCTACCTTGCGTTTCAGGGCTTCCCGGGCTAAATCATCGCGATTTCTGCTTAAAGCTTCGATCGCTACTCGATTCCATGTTTCTGCTTCTTGAATGGCTTTTTTGTACTGGGGTTGAATTTCATCCCAACTGACCTTAAGAT
>SFAU01000031.1 GCA_007096045.1 Microcystis novacekii Mn_MB_F_20050700_S1
GCTCACGCAATGGTGACTATTTGTCCGAATAAACCCGCTAAAACTGAGATTATCGCTAAACTTAAAAACTCTTGGTTAAATTCCAGAAATCACACCTATTTTGCTCGAGACGAGAAAACCGGTCAAAAAATCGCAGTTAACCAAGAGTTACCAAGTTTTAAGGCACTGGGGAAAGATGGATTGTGTCGTTTGCTGTTTTTCGAGACTCGTCTCCTCTATCAGCTTTTAACAGACAATTTGGTAAAGTGATACTGTGTAGAGATGAGGAGTAATTATTTATGGAAGCTGGCGGTTCACAACGAGGGATTTCCCCAACTCTGCGGCAAAGTGGTATCGGTTTAATGTTACTAGCATCGGGGGGAATATTAATCTGGTTAATCGCCTGGTTAAGTAATTTTAGCTTCGGGGGACGCAGTTATCGAGCCACCTTTCTTTTTCCCAATGTGGGTGGCCTGATGGTGGGAACCCGCGTCGGTTATCGGGGAGTGAGAATCGGACAAGTGACGGCAATTACCCCAGAACCGGAGGGAGTCGCCGTAGAAGTGGAGATTTCGCCCGCAGATCGCCTAATTCCCAGTAATTCCCTCATCGAAGCCATTCAATCCGGTTTAGTCGGTGAAACCACGATCGATATTACTCCCCTGCAAGCTTTACCCGTCGGTGGTGTTAAAGAACCCCCTTTGAGTCCTAACTGCAATGGGGAAGTGATTATCTGTAACGGTTCCCGTTTACAAGGGCAATCGGCGCTCAATGTCAATACCTTGATCAGATCTTTACTGAGAATTTCTAATCTAGTTAGTGATCCCGATATGGTGGCCGGATTTCGTTCCTTTACCCAACGCGCTGCTAATGCTTTGGGGGGACTCGATCGCTTTAGTGGTGAGGCAACCACCGCTTTAAGCGAGGTACGTCGCAGCGGTACTCTAGGTAAAGTTAATTCGGGGATGAGATCCCTAGAATCATTACCGCAAGTATCCGGTTCCCTCGATCGCCTTTCTAGTGATCTTTCCGGTGTCGGGGGATTGAGTCAGGAAGCGACTACTTTACTGAGAAGTTTACAGGGAAGTGGCGGTCTGAAAAATTTAGACGCTACCCTAGTGGAGGCCCGAAAAACGCTGCTTTTGGTGGGACAAACCACCGAAGAACTGCGGGTTTTTTTGGCAGCTAATCAAAATCGTTTAATTGCTACTCTCGATAGTATCAAAACTACTAGCGATCGCCTACAAACTACCCTCGCTGCTTTGGATCCGATTCTGACGCAAGTGCAGAAAAGCCAAATTATCGAGAATTTAAACACTATTTCGGCAAATGCTGTTAAATTAAGCGAAAATTTGGGTAACTTTACTGCTTATCTCTCCGATCCTGCCACTGTTGTCACCCTACAGCAACTTCTCGACTCCTCTCGCGCTGCTTTTGCCAATCTTCAGAAAATCACCTCCGATGTGGATGAAATTACCGGTAATCCGCAACTGCGACAGGAAATTATCCGTTTAATCCAGGGTTTAAGTCGTTTGGTTTCTTCTAGCGAACAACTACAGCAGGAATTCGCCCAAGGTCAAGCAATGACAAGAATGGCCGCCCAAATTGCGACAATAGCCCCAAATCCCGCCGCTAATACCCCAGAAAAAGACCCTAAGAAACCTGAATCTGAGTAGCAGAATTTGGGGTAAGGGGTTAGGAAAAAAAGTCTGAGCGTTTGTACTAAAATTTTCAAGACTCAGTTTAAATACACAACAGTTTGCCTAATTTTTTGTCATAGCTAAATGAGGAATTTCTTCACCATGTTGACGATAACTTTCTTTAACGCCTTCCCAAGCTAAAATTAATTGATTGAGTGCTGTTTGGGGGCTATCAGCAAAAGCGGAAACGCTAGGCATTTCTACTAAGTATGCTATCCAATCTCCCTCCTCATCTTGGAAGATATTAATGCTAAAACCGTTAAAATCCTCGGTGGTTGGATTCATTTTCTTCCTCCTGTATTTTTAAAAATTGTTTAACTTGATAAGCTTTCGCTTCACCGTTTTTTGTCGGTTGAATAGATATACGGACTCTCTTGGATGAATACCAAATGTGATGACTTCCTGTTTGATGGTCAAAAGTCCAACCACAAAGATTAAGCAAACTCTCAAATTCGCTAAAACGTAATCCTTGAGGCGAGTTTTTGGCCTTTTCTAGCAGTTTTTCTTTTTTTCCCATCGATCGATCACAACGAACTCAATCTATTTTAGCTTAAAGTTAAAAGAAGGAGATCGGATTTATACATCGCAGTCAGCCCTCAGCTTGCAAGAGTTATCTCAAAAATGGAAATTAATTTGGCACGAATACTTACAATGTTTTTAGCTTAGGAGATAAATTTTCATCCAGCAAAAACCGAATTTTCATGCTTTTTGTAAATACTCCTGCTCCTTTTTAATTTTTGCTTTTCTTAAACGATCAATTAAAGGAGATGATGTTTCTAGCCACTGTTGATAATGTTGTTCCCGTTGTCTTTCTAGCTTGACAAGATAGAGATCGATTTGTGCTTGATTGTGATAATAATAGGTCAAAGTGGCATAATTTTTTTCTAAATTTAGAGTTGGTAATTCTTGGAGAATTTCTTGAGGACTATAACCTTGTCGATAGTATTTCAGTACGTCCTCAATGCCAATACGATGTCCTTTTAATTGAATATTATCTACTGCCACAAATTCAAAATAATCTTCTAACTGCATAGGTTGTTACCGCTTAAAACCTCAATACTATCCTAGCATATTGTTGAAAATGTGCCGCAAAATTCCAAATTATTCACCGATTTTAAGCCTATCTGAATATTCAATTTAACCCACCTAGTTTAGATGGGTTAACAAAGATAAAAAGAGATTAAGATTGACGTTTTAAAGCAGAACCAATTCCTAATACTCCTAACCCTAATAATCCTAGCATTGATGAAGGTTCGGGAACAGCTATCACTGAGACATTATCCAAAGCAGCACCCGTATCTCCGCTATTTATACCGATAAACCCAAGGGTAGTGGTTGTACTGTTAGCGGTAAAATCCCAAGATTTTGATACCCATCCCATATTTGAAGGGCTTTTTCCTGTTATATCAAAAGAAAAATCAGCAGAACTTACTCCCGCACTAACCCTCATCTGTTTAATAGCATTAATAGCAGAACCTCCGAAGGTATTACCGGCCAGATCAAAAGTCACCCGATAAGTAGCACCGATGGTTGTGTTGAATGTTTGCTCAATTTTACCACTCCCTATTCCCTGCATATCAAGACTTCTACCACCATCAGAAGCTTGCCAATAAGTTCCTATATAATCGATTGATCCTTGGCTAACCGTCCATCCTGTAATTACTGTGGAACCAGCATTAAGTTGTAGAAAAGGACCAGGGTTGACGGTAGCTGTCTCAAAACTGCCATTTTGAATCAAATTTGTCGCTTGTACAGGGGTGACTATCAAAGCACCCACCGCAAAGACAGAGGAAGCAATGGAGAGTTTTAATAAGCTATGCTTACCCCCCCCCGAAAATCATTAGTTTTGCTAATTTTTGAGTCATTTTTGAAAATTCCATTCTTAGGAGAACAATCGAAAGTATAGCACAGAAAAGCTTTAAATAGATTAAGAAATAATTAAAGTTTTGGCTCTCTTATTCTTTGTTTGATAAGTATTCGCTTGGTTTTCTTGGATAAGCTAAGACGTATTTAAACCGCTTATTCTTAAATTAGCCGAATCTCCCTCGTCCCCCTGCTAGTAGGGTTGATTCAAGGTAGGGTTGATTCATGAATCAACCCTACTAGGGTTGGGGGGGTTGCATGAGTGCCTCTTGCCCCTTGCCTCGTCTCAACAAGCAATTTAAATTAGGAAGAGCTTATTGGGGGCAAAATGTTTATAGGTGTTACAAATTCTGGGAAGATGGGTTACGACGGATTGATCACCCATCCTTCGTTGTTAATACTTAGTGCCGTCTAACCCATCCTACAATGATTGATAAATTTTTTTTATCACCATAACCCCATGGGGGTATTCGGTTTTTCCCTTCAATCTAATTTAAGTCTATCTGAATATTTAACCCAACCCACCTACCCAGTCAGGGATGAGCTTTGGGATAGAGAGACTTGTGGCAAAGTATAATTAAGGTATATTTCGGGGAATCAATTGGATTATGGAAGAACTTTTAGAATTAAAAGCTTTGCTCTTAAAAGGTGATATTAAAGGTTCACTGGCGATTGTAGAAGAACTTGAAGATATGAGCAAACACGGTATTATTAGCACCATTCGTAGTTATGCTGTTATCTTATTACTTCATTTAATTAAACAACAGGCAGAAAACCGAACCACCCGTTCTTGGGATGTCTCCATTCGCAATAGTGTCCGAGAAATTCAACGCCACAATAAACGCCGAAAAGCAGCAGGATATTATTTAAGTGATGAGGAATTAACAGACACTTTAAACGATGCTTATCTTAATGCTTTGGATGCCGCTTCTTTAGAAGTCGAAGCGGGTCGTTATAAATCGGAGCAAATTGAGGATATAATTGACAAAAATAAACTGATTAGCGATGCTTTTCTTTTAATCAAAACCGTCTCTCCTTAGAAAGATTATGATAGACTCAATCTCTAAAAAACAAGCCCAAGAAATGTTACGTTGGTTAAACAAAAATCGTGACACTGTGCTTGATTTGTATAAAAATCAATACATTGCCTATAATGAAAAAGGGGTGATTGCTCACGGTGAAAATTTACAGAATGTTCTGGAACAAGCCAAGACAACCAATCAAGAATTTGTCATTTATCTTGTTCCTCGTTGTCGTTATTCTATTCAAATTCTACCCGTTCAAGTTTAAAGTAGTTTAAGATGATTTTGACAACGGCAAAATTCTATGAAAATAACCCTTTATCAACCGACATTATCTTTATTATTGCTGCTGTTGCTATGCGGTGGTTGTGCAGTCAATCAGGAAAAAGGCAAAATCACCACTCCGCAAGCGTCTCCCCTAGCAGAAATCGTTCCTTGGCAGACCGTCGAACGGGTTACTATTTTAAAAGCCAATCAGGATCCCATCTATGCTTTAGCCATTAGTCCCGATAACTCTTTACTACTTAGTGGTAGTTTTGACGGTACAGTCAGGGAATGGGACTTAAAAACCCAAAAACCTCTCAGGACTTGGCAACTAGGAGATACTGTTAACGCTATCCAATTTAGTCCCGATGGTGAGAGTTTCGTAACTGCCGATGCGGGGGGAAAAGTGCAACGCTGGAATACGCGCACGGGAAAATTAGAAATGACCTATCCCGGCCATGCTTTTCTCGTTACTGACGCCGCTATTTCTCCCGATGGCAAAATTTTGGCCACGGGTAGCTGGGATCGTACAGTCAAACTCTGGGATTTTCAGACGGGGAAACTCTTAAAAACCCTGCGCGGTCATAATCATCCCATTCAAGCGATCGCATTTAGTCCCGATGGTAAAGGAATTGTTAGCGCCGATTACGATGGCTTCGTTAAACTGTGGAAAGTGAGTACCGGTCGCTTTATTCGCGCCTATGCGGGTAATTTATTCCCCGTTTATCGGGTGCTTTTTTCCAAAGATGGTAATACCGCCGGTACTGCTAGTCAAGACGGTTCGATCCGCAGTTGGCAAGTGAAAAGCGGCATCGGCACCACTACTATTCTCGCCCATAACGACGCTGTTACCGATCTGGCCCTGCTGGATGGGGGTAAAGTTTTGGCCAGCACTTCCGGGGATGGAACCGTGAAATTTTGGGATGTTAATACCCGTCGGCGCTTGAATACCCTGAAGGGAAACGTCATCTTAAGAATGGTTGCCAGTCGAGATGGTCGTTGGTTAGTCACTGGAGATCGAGACGGTGCGATCGCACTGTGGCGAGGAATCTAATTGACTATAATTAAGACTAAGTGAGTGGGTGGAATTAAATATAAGATGAACGTAGGTTGGGTTGAAGCATGAAACCCAACGCCCGCTCAGGTTACGAATTGCGCTAACCCATCCTACAAATAATTGTGCCTCCCTACTTAGAGTGTTTTCTAGGGCGAAATATAGCCATGGCAGCAGTGATTTTAAACTTAGATACAGTCAATCTCAGCGATGAGCAGTTTTACCGTCTCTGTCAAGTTAACCCAGATTGGCAACTGGAAAGAAACGTTCAAGGAGAATTAATCGTGATGCCACCTGTTGGGGGAATTAGCGGCAACCGAGAAGCCGATTTTATTAGTTTACTTTGGTTGTGGAATCATCAAACTGGACTGGGTAAAGTCTTTAGTTCGGCGACGATTTTTCGTTTACCGAATGGCGGAGATCGCGCTCCCGATGCCGCTTGGGTGAGTTTAACTCGTTGGCAAGCACTGAGTCGAGAAGAACAGGAGAAATTTCCGCCTATTTGTCCCGATTTCGTTATTGAACTGCGCTCCCGTAGCGATTCCCTCCCGGAAATTCAAGCTAAAATGCAGGAATATCTCCACAGTGGTTTGCGATTAGGTTGGCTAGTTAATCCTCAACAACAACAAGTGGAAATTTATCGTCCTCAGCAACCCGTAGAAATTATGGAACTACCGGCCAATTTAAGCGGAGAGGATGTCTTACCGGGCTTTAGTCTATTTATCTCTATTTTTGAGTAAAATATAGTCAAAACCGATGTATGATTCCACTTGTAAATTTATCGCCCTGGAATATTCGAGAGATTTAGCTACTTGGTTATTAGGTAGGCCTTTAGATTTAACCGAAATTAAACCCTCAGAGTTGTCATTAGAGCCGATAAGAGCCGATAGTTTAATCTTTTTGGAGTCAGAAGAACTAATCTTACATATTGAGTTCCAAACCGACCCTAAAGAGGATATTCCCTATAGAATGCTCGATTATGCCACAAGACTCTATCGACGCTATCAAGGCAAACCTATCTATCAGGTAGTGATTTATCTAAGGAAAAGTACCTTACCCCTAGTCAGACAGAATGACTATCAACAGGGAAAAACTTATCATCAATTTGAGGTGATTAGACTATGGGAACAGCCCTATCAACCCTTATTACAAGCACCAGGACTATTGCCCTTTGCTATACTAGGTCAAGCTGAGGAGCAAGAGAATTTATTGCGGCAAATCGCCCAAAAAATCGAACAAATCAGCGACAGTCGAGAACAAAGCAATCTAGCTGCCTCCACCGCAATTCTCGCCGGATTAGTATTAAACAAAGACATCATTCAACAATTGTTGAGGAAAGATATTATGAAAGAATCTGTCATCTATCAGGAAATCAAAGGGGAAGGAAGACAAGAAGGAGAGGCTAACCTGGTTTTACGTCTATTAAATCGGCGTATAGGTGGCATTTCTGCCGAATTATCCGCCAACGTCCAAAGTCTTTCTCTAGAAAATTTAGAAAACTTAGGAGAAGCTTTATTAGATTTTCAGTCAGTAGAGGATTTAGAACAATGGCTAGAAAATGAGCGTTTTTAACTAATTTACTGCGGTTATTTTTATTCTCTTAATTCCCTCTATTATCATTATGTCAGATCATCAAGCTAGTTATGCCGTCAATGCAATGTTAGGTCGATTGTATTTGAAAAATAAGGCGTTTCAGTCCCTAGGTTTTGAAGAACAACAGTCGATAGTTTTGGACATAATTAAAGAATCATTCCGTTGCGATGTAAATATCGGCGAAATTCTCAGTAATGAGTGTTTTTCTGATTTTGACGATGTTGAAGAACAGAGAACTATAGCAACGATATTTCAAATTTGTTCCTACTGTGGTCAAGCATCAGCTAACGTACAAGACTATGGAGATAATTTTAGCAAAGCAGGAATTTGTTCCGATTGTCTTGCTAAATATTTCCCCGATGGATATTAGAGATAATTTAATCTCAACCTAGGGATAATCAATATTCAACAATTGTTGAGGAAGGACATTATGAAAGAATCTGTCATCTATCAAGAAATCAAAGGGGAAGGAAGACAAGAAGGAGAGGCTAACCTGGTTTTACGTCAATTAAATCGGCGTATAGGTGGCATTTCTTCGGAATTATCCGCCAATATCCAAAGTCTTTCTCTAGAAAATTTAGAAAACTTAGGAGAAGCTTTATTAGATTTTCAGTCAGTAGAGGATTTAGAACAATGGCTAGAAAATGAGCGTTTTTAACTAAAATTACTGTCCAAATAAAACCGAACTATTGCCAGATCCTTGGAACAAGATCCAAGTCATCAGCAGATTAGATACAAAAATCGCTAAGAGCATAGTGACTACAGCTGCGGTCGTAGCTTGGCCAACTCCTTTAGCACCACCATCGGTCGTTAAACCCCAATTACAGCCGATAATCGCAATTAAAGCCCCAAAAACCAACCCTTTAACCGGTCCACTCAGCACGTCTCCCACGCGCAGGAAACCGCGAACCGAGTCGAGAAAAACTGAATTAGCAATTCCGTATAAACTTTGGCCGACCAGCAAACCGCTACCTAAACCGATCAGCAACGCCATAATACTCAAAGCGGGAACCATCAGACAACAGGCAATTAAACGAGGCAGCACCAGATATTCCACGGGATCGGTTTTGAGCATATAGAGTGCGTCGATCTGCTCTGTCACCTTCATGGTACCGATTTCCGCCGCAAAAGCCGATCCTACCCGACCGGCTACCACGATCGCCATCATAATCGGACAGAGTTCCCGACCGAGAGCAAGGGCTAAAATTCCCCCCACCATACTGCCAGCACCCAAAGCTTGGAACTCCCGCGCCACTTGGATCGTAAAAATCATCCCGATCACCGCAGCCGTGATCATGGCGATAATCAGCGAGGCAGGCCCGGCTGCCACCATTTGTTCTTGGGTGATGCGCCAATCGGGTTTGCGCGTGAATAGGAAGTAAAAAACCCTGCCGGTTAATAGTACCGCTAACCAACAGCGCCGAAACCAAGAGCTTAATTCCTGGCTAGAAATCGCTAATAAATCCTTCATAGCCCCCAAAATCGATCTGACTAGAGAAAAGTCTATCCTGTTTTGTCTTCTAACTCACATTCCCTACCACGCTATGAATAGCGCAGAATTTTTATGATCTACACAATGAATGGTGTAAGACAAAAAAACCTTACACCATAACGCTCTTCCTGGAATCTTGGAAAAACCTTATCGCTTCTAAACTATAGCTTTCTTTCGGGGCAAGCGTTCTGGCGATCAATAACTAACAGAAACTAAATTTTTGACATCTTTTTGTGGCTCCTGTCCAGCTTACTCAAATATCAGCCTAGCACAGAACAAAATTCCCCTTCGCCTGTATTTACTTGTCCGGCGTTGTGGTTCTCATATCATTTTTCAAAAGTGATGACAGACTTAGTTGATTATTCCAAAGCGCAATTCCGCTCTCGGACAGGAATTGCGCTTTTAGATGTTAGTCACGACTATTGAAAATTGGTATCACCATACTATCAAGAACAGTTATATTCATCATGGGAAACCCAAACGTCAATGTCAAGAATGTGGTCAACCGTTTGTGATCAATCCCACTAATAAAACTATCTCTCCCGATACCAAACAATTAATCGATAAACTCTTACTCGAACGAATTTTCTGACGAGGAATTACTAGAGTAACAGGAGTAAGTTGGTCATGGTTACAAAATTATGTCAACGTCTCGCCGAAGAGCCGAAGGGTGGTTATTGGTTTTTCCTAAGAAGATATAGCTGTATATTTGGCTGGCAATTGATAGAAAAACAAGGGAAAATTTGGTTGCCATTTAGGAGATGTTAGTTGCCAATCGTCCAAAAAAATTGGTAGTAATTTCGAGTAAATGTCATCGATTATTCCGTCAAGAAACTGGTCAAACTAATCCTATTGAAAGATTAAACAATACCCTTCGATAAAGGATTTCTCGGCTGGTGAGAGAGAGTCTATCTTTCTCTAAAAAAATGGAGAATCACGTTGGGGAACCCTTTGGTATTTTATCCATGACTACAATAGACCTCGACCTAATATTATCTTAAGAACAAAAGTTTTTTTAGTTAAGGAATCTACCCGAATAAAATTATTTTAATTGTCTCATATTTTTCAGTGAATTAGCAACGATAGATAAGTACCTAAGCAAAATTAATTACACATTTCGATAAAGCTTTTGCCTTTTGCCTCTTGCCTATCTTCACTAGGAAATTTATTTTGCACGACTACTTAGGGTTTGCTGAAAAAGTTTTTCGGTGGGGGTAGGAGTCAGGAGTCTCCGAGTCAGTAGCCGGTCGTTTCAGGCTTTGTTGCCCTTGTTTTTTGTACCATTTTTGTACTACAAAAAGGATAATGCAAGGTTTTTGAAAGTCCCAATCCTATTTTCGCAGCATGAACATCGGATTTTAACAGGTCAAAAGCCTTATTTTAAAAGGGTTTTACCATTATTCAGCAAGCCCTACTTATACATTCTAGGTATCGAACTACTTAGTTAGTATAAAAGCCCAAAGCAAGCTGTGACTGGGTTATAATTTTTGGAGATGTCTAATGCACAGCAAAGCAAAGGATTAAGCCTCCATTACTACTACCGAATCACCACCCAGAAAAATACGGGTAATTTAGAGTAATTTCCCTAGAAAACGACAAAAATTGCCGCTATTACCACTTTTATCGTTACTATCTTTATCACCATCAGTACACCGCTGCTTTCCGACCATATCCGCCAGCGTTTATTTGATCCTCGACTAATTTACATCTTTATCCTCATCCCGAGTTTAGCTATTGCCGTTTATGCTCTCTTTTATCGGTTTGGGATTGTTGATTTTTCCCGATATTATTCCCCCGTCGGTGACAATTTATCAAGCGGCGGCTACCCCTAGTTCTTTGGTGTTTATGCTGACTTTTGTGTTTTTTTAATCCCAATTTTACTAGCCTATACCGTCCTTGATTCAGCAGCGCCGAATAATCTTATACTACTCCTAATCACTTTTTCTCTCTTGACAATGACCTTAAAAACCGATCACGGTAAAAGCCATCCCGTCGGGGCGACTGCCTTGGCCGATGGTGTCAACTTCTCACTATTTTCTAAGTATGCCACTGCGATCGAATTATTATTATTTGATCATGCTAATTCCCCGCAACCTAGTCAAATTATTCGTCTCAATCCCCAAGAAAATCGCACTTTTTTCTATTGGCATATTTTCGTTCACGGGATTGGAGCCAGTCAAGTGTATGCTTATCGAGTCTATGGTCCGGATAATCCGGCCCGGGGTCATCGCTTCGATCCTGATAAAGTAGTTCTCGATCCCTATGCGAAAGCGATTGTCGGTGCGGAAATTTATGATCGACAAGCTGCCAGCGAAAAAGGCGATAATTGTCATCGAGCTTTGCGGGGTCTGGTGGTGGATACGGGCCGCTATGATTGGGAAGATGACAAACCGCTACGCACTCCCTACTCTGCCAGTTTTATCTACGAAATGCACGTCGGTGGTTTTACCCGTAACCCGAATTCCGGCGTTAGCGAGGAAAAAAGAGGTACTTTTGCGGGATTAATCGAAAAAATACCCTATTTGACCAACCTAGGCATTACTGCCGTGGAATTGTTACCGATTCATTACTTTGATCCCGCTGCGGCCATGCCGGGGTTAACTAACTATTGGGGTTATAGCACGATCGGCTTTTTTGCGCCCCATGCCGGTTACAGTAGCGATCGCTCACCGTTCGGTCCTTTGAATGAATTTCGAGATCTGGTGAAAGCTTTACACAAAGCGGGGATCGAAGTCATTCTCGATGTGGTTTTCAATCATACCGCCGAGGGGGACGAAATCGGGCCAACTCTTTCCTTTAAAGGTATCGATAATCGCACCTACTACATCCTCGATGGGGAAGATAAAAGCCTCTATAGCAACTATACCGGCTGTGGTAATACCCTCAAGGGCAGTCATCCGATTGCGGGCAAAATGATTCTGGATTGTTTGCGCTATTGGGTGTCGGAAATGCACGTGGATGGTTTTCGCTTTGACCTGGCGGCCGTATTATCGCGCAATGTGGACGGGGAACCGATCCTACAAAAAGGTTATAACATGATCTGGGCGATCGAATCGGATCCAGTCTTAGCCGGGACAAAATTAATCGCTGAAGCCTGGGATGCGGCAGGATTGTATAGTGTCGGTCAATTTGTCGAATTTGCCGATTGGTTTTCCGAGTGGAATGGTCCTTTTCGCGATGATGTACGCGCTTTTGTCCGGGGAGATACCAGCATAGTCACGAAATTAGCGGCGCGGATTTTAGGAAGCCCCGACATATACCACAGACCTAACACCGATGTCAATAGAAGTATAAATTTTGTTACCTGTCACGATGGCTTTACCCTTAACGATCTAGTTTCCTACAACGAGAAACACAATGAGGCTAACGGCGAGAAGAATCGGGACGGTTGCAACGATAATTTTAGCTGGAATTGTGGGGTAGAAGGGGAAACCAATAACGAGGCGATTAAAACCCTGCGACTGCAACAAATAAAAAATCTCTTAACGATCCTGTTCATTTCCCAAGGAACACCTATGCTGTTGATGGGGGACGAAGTGCGACGCACCCAAAAGGGCAACAATAACGCCTATTGTCAGGATAACCAGTTAAGTTGGTTCGATTGGAGTGCGGTAGAGCAAGAGTTCGATCTTTGGTGTTTCGTAAGGAGACTGATCGATTTTAGTAAAAAATTAACTCTTTTCCGTCAGGAAAAATTGCTAGAAGTCACCTATACCAGTCTTGAACCCCATCTCAGTTGGCATGGCGTACAGTTGAGTAAACCCGATTGGTCGCAGGATTCCCGCAGTTTAGCCTTTTCCCTGCGTCATCCCAAGGCGAATGAGTATTTACACATTATG
Source organism: Microcystis novacekii Mn_MB_F_20050700_S1 (assembly GCA_007096045.1). GTDB lineage: Bacteria > Cyanobacteriota > Cyanobacteriia > Cyanobacteriales > Microcystaceae > Microcystis > Microcystis novacekii. The sequence goes on from SFAU01000031.1 coordinate 12,807, forward strand.
CTCAACGCTTACTGGGAACCTCTCAACTTCCAGTTACCCCCCCTATTCCCAGAGGAAAAATGGCATCGCGTCATCGATACTGCTGGGCAATTGTCCGAGGCAGCCTGTGATTTAGATGCCGCAGCCGCTATTGAATCGGAAACCTATCGGGTGCAAGCGCGTTCGGCGGTAGTTTTAATCGTTAAACCAGTATAACAAGGGGAGAGATATTGCCCGATCAACCGATCTTGAATGCTTTAACTAATGAACAATGGCATCAATTCAATCGTCAAGTGAAAAAACGTTATTTATTTGCGGAGCAATAGCTGAAATGATGCAGCTTTCATTAGCGAAACGGGTATCGATTCTCTCTTTGTGTTTAATTGGTTTTTCCCTGCCTTGGACCGCGTTCAGCGTTTCACCAGTACAGGCGCACTTAGAAGCGAATGCAATCGCTCTTGGTGATCCCGTTCGGGAAGAAAAGCAAGCTCGGCAGTTAGTAGAATGGTTGGGAACTAAACAATACGACAAGGTGATTGCCGCTTTGTCACCCCAACTAAAACCCCTCTGGAGCGCCGAAAAACTGCAAAAGGTCTGGGAAAGCCAAGTCACTGACAATACCGGACCGTTTAAGCGCATTGTCAAAACCAAGCTACTCGATGCTATCAATGCCAATCTGGTGATTGTCACCGTTGAATTTGAGAAAGTTACCGACGATGTGACAGTTACCTTTAACCGGTCTGGTCAGATAGTTGCCGCCGATTTTCCCGAATTTCGCAGTATTTCTGAGATTGGCACCGCTTTTGTCACGGCTTTGGTCAATAAAGACTACGGCCTGGCCCGAGGTTTTTTACATCCTCTCCTGAAAGCTGAGGTTTTCCCTGCCAAAGTGCAAGGCGGTTGGGAGAATTTACTTAAGCGTACCGGCCCCGTGCGTCGGATCGTGGGAACTCAGGTCAGAAAAGGTTCGGATACGGACGGTGTGGATCTGGTGTTGGTGTCGATTCAATTTCAAAAACTGACGGATACTTTAATCCTCGTTTTTGATGATCAAAAGCAGATTGTCAACGTGGATTTCCCTTTAGGCAATTAGTAATCAGCCGAAATTACCCCGTAAATTGAGTTGGAGACGATAAGTTATGTTAGATAAAATCGAAGTTCCCATCGAAGCGATCGCAGCTAGGGAGATTCTAGATTCCCGCGGCCGTCCCACGATCGAAGCGGAAGTGCTATTAGAATCGGGGGCGATGGGTTTGGCCCAGGTTCCCAGTGGCGCTTCTACGGGCAGTTTTGAGGCCCACGAATTACGCGATGATGATCCCCAGCGTTACGGTGGTAAGGGTGTCCTGAAAGCGGTTCGCAATGTCCACGAAAAAATTGTCCCGGTTTTGGAGGGGATGAATGCTTTCGACCAAGCTAGTATCGATTTAGCTATGATCCATCGCGATGGCACGGCCAATAAACGAGAATTAGGGGCTAATGCTATCCTAGCCGTCTCTCTGGCTACGGCCAAAGCAGCGGCGGCGGATCTGGGATTGCCTCTCTATCGTTATCTCGCCGGTCCGATGGCTAATGTGCTACCCGTCCCGATGATGAACGTGATCAATGGTGGTTCTCACGCTGATAATAACGTCGATTTTCAGGAGTTTATGATCTTCCCCATCGGGGCCGATTCTTTTAAGGAGGGTTTGCGTTGGGGGGCGGAAGTATTCGCCACGTTGGGTAAGGCCTTGCACGAACGCAAATTACTGACCGGTGTGGGCGATGAGGGCGGTTATGCTCCGAATTTGGCTTCAAATCAGGAAGCTTTGGATATTTTGATTGAATCGATCGAACGTGCTGGTTATAAACCGGGGTCGGAGGTGGCTTTGGCTATGGATGTGGCCGCCAGTGAATTCTATCGGGATGGTCAATACCTCTACGATGGTTCGGCCCATTCTCCCGCCGAAATGGTGGATTTTTTGGCCAGTTTAGTCGATCGCTATCCGATTGTTTCTATTGAAGACGGTTTACACGAGGAAGATTGGGATAACTGGAAATTATTGACCGATAAACTGGGGGCGCGGATTCAGTTGGTGGGCGATGATTTGATGGTGACTAATCCTATCCGTCTGCAAAAAGCGATCGATCTGGGTATTGCTAACTCGATCCTGATTAAACTCAATCAGATCGGTTCTTTGACGGAAACCCTACAAACGATCGCCTTGGCTACCCGTCACGGTTATCGTTCTGTCATCAGTCATCGTTCCGGGGAAACGGAAGACACCACGATCGCAGATCTGGCGGTGGCTACTAATGCCGGACAGATTAAAACCGGTTCTCTCAGTCGTAGTGAACGGGTGGCTAAGTATAATCGCTTATTACGCATCGAAGAGGAATTGGGCGATCGGGCGGTGTACGCGCCGAAAGTCGGTTTGGGTCCAAAATTCTTGGCCTAAAATTTGAAAAAAGTCTTGCAGTGATCGAAAAAGGGTGTTATACTAAAGATACTGATAACTGATAACTGGTCACTGACTATTGTGGTACTTCGCTGAAACCCTTTTCGGCGAAGTATTTATTTTTGGCCTTTTTCTGCACGAAGGTATGATTTTTGGATCAAAGGTGTTATACTAAGGGTACTGATAACTGATAACTGGTCACTGACTATTGTGGTACTTCGCTGGAACCTTTTTCGGCGAAGTATTTATTTAAGGGGGTGTTGACCAGAGAGAGGACGATGGGCGCACCGATAAAAGCCACTAAACCCTTAACCGCAAATCCGGGGACGAGAATCGAGGCTAACCAGAAACAAAAGCCATTGAGAACAAGGATAAAGCCACCGAGGGTGAGAATATTGACATACTCCCACCGTCAAGCTACGCTGTGACGGGGGATTCTTGACCTATCACTATCGGAAATTCCTTGTTCAACGAGACAGCTTAGATTCTCAATGTCTCCACTGAAAACCCAGA
>SFAU01000032.1 GCA_007096045.1 Microcystis novacekii Mn_MB_F_20050700_S1
GTCACGATGATAAATCGGCATCTGATGGAAGCCTTAAATCATCTACATTAACATCATCAGACGTTAATGTAGATAATACAAGGACAACCAAAAGAAGTCAAGTTGTATCCTTAACAAGGAAACAGTCAAACTAGGAGCCGTGTGAGGTGAAAGTCTCATGCACGGTTCTGAATGGGAGGGGAGGTCGGTGACGACCTTCTCGACCCCTAATTTTGGCGCCGATTCTACCGCACACGACATTTTAGGGCTAGAGCTTATGGGTTTATTGACAAGATTGGGGATTTCACTGGGATTACTCGCCCTAGGTGGTACTGTGGGTGTACTAGGAAATCAGTATTTAAGCAGAAAAGCACCCCTAGAGGTAAATAAACCGCCGGCAATCCTCCCCGCTTCCCTCTCTATTCCTGTTATTCCCCAAACCGACGGTAATGTTAATTTTATCGCCCAGGCCGTGCAGAAAGTCGGGCCGGCGGTGGTGCGGATTGACTCGGCCCGGGAAGTGGCCGACCAAATTCCCGAAGAATTTAAACAGCCCTTTTTTCGGCGCTTTTTTGGTAATGAAGTGCCGATTCCCAAGGAGCATTTAGAACGGGGAACTGGTTCTGGGTTTATTGTTAGTACAGATGGACTGCTTTTGACTAATGCCCATGTGGTGGAAGGGACAACCCAAGTAAAAGTGACTCTGAAAAACGGTCAAACCTATCAGGGTAAAGTTCTGGGGGTTGACAATATGACCGATGTGGCCCTGGTGAAAATTGAGGCGGAAAATTTACCGACGGTGACTTTTGGCAAGGCCGAAACTTTAATTCCGGGGGAGTGGGCGATCGCTATTGGCAATCCCCTAGGCTTAGATAATACGGTGACAGTGGGCATTATTAGCGCCCTAGGACGCACTAGCAGCGAAGTGGGGGTTCCCGATAAACGAGTTCGTTTTATTCAAACCGATGCCGCTATTAACCCCGGCAATTCTGGCGGCCCGTTACTGAACGCCAAGGGGGAAGTTATCGGCATTAATACGGCAATTCGGGCCGATGCCCAGGGTTTAGGGTTTGCTATTCCCATCGAAACCGCCCAAAAAGTGGCGGGACAGCTATCTAGTAAGGGTAAAGCGGAACATCCCTACATCGGTATCCACATGGTGACGCTAACCCCAGAATTACGGCAGCAATTGAACGAAACTAAAGAGTTAAACTTTAATATTGACCAAAATGAAGGGGTAATCGTCCTGCGAGTGGTGGAAAATTCCCCCGCTCAAAAAGCCGGAATGCAACCAGGTGATATCATCGAAACTGTGGCAGGAAACCCCGTTAAAACCGCTTCGGATGTGCAGCAAGGTGTAGAAACCAGTGCGATCGGTGGTAATCTGGAAATCGAGATTAACCGCAGGGGTAAACAACAAACTCTCACCGTTCAACCGGGGGTTTTTCCCAGCAAAACTAGCGATTAACAATACCGCTCGGTCAAGGGGCGACCCCTTACCCTACACTGGGAGGAGAGAAAATAGCAGCGGGGCGATCGAAATTGAGGCAGCGGTTACAATTAAAATTATCAATTGGTCAGGGGGCAGCCCTTCTAATCGGTTTGCTGGGATTAACGGCCTGTCAACCCCCCGATCCGCCCAAAATTTCGCCGACAGAATCGCCTAAAATCGAGGAAACTGGCCGCTTAATTCTCAATAATGCCACGTTAGAACAGGCTAACCCCTCGGGACAACCCCTCTGGAAAATTCAAGTCAAAAAAGCTACCTACACCCAAGACCAAAAAATTGCCCGTCTGGAAAATATCAAGGGTAATATCTATCAAGATGGGAAAGTAGTTTTACAGGTTAGTGCTGACCGAGGTGAAGTTTACAAGGAAGGCCAGGAAATTCTCCTCAAAGATAATATTGTGGCTGTGGATCCCCGCAATAAGGCCATTATTAACGCACCTGAATTGCGTTGGCTACCCAAGGAAGGTATTTTAATCTCCCCCAAAGGGATCAAAGGTAGTCATCTACAACTAGAAGCCAAGGCCCGCCAAGGACGCTACGACACGCGCCAAGAAAAACTAGAATTACAAGGTCAAGTGGTGGCTACCGCCAAGGAATCTCGTGTTGTCCTGCAAACCGAGCGCCTGTACTGGGAAATTCCGCAACAGGTCATTAGTAGCGATCAAAAAGTCGCTTTTGATCGCTATATTAATAAAACTATTATCGATCGCCTGACTGCTATCGGCGGTCGTTGGGAAAGAAAAAATAATCAGGTTATCCTGCAAGAAAACCTCGAATATCGCTCTTTAGAACCACCTTTACAGATTTCTGGTTCTCAGGCAATTTGGAACTATCAAAATCGTACCCTAACTTCCGATCGCCCCACGGAAATTTTTCAATATCAAGATCAAATCGCTATTACTGGTAATCGTGTGGTGGTGGAATTAGGCAATCGCATCGCTTATCTCAAGGATGGAGTTAAGGGGATTAATCAGAAAACTGGGGCGCAATTGTATAGTCAGATCTTAACTTGGAAAATGTCGGAAAAAATTGTCGAGGCCGAGGGGAATATTATCTATGAACAACAGGAACCAAAATTTAATCTCACCGGCGATAAAGCGATCGGCACTTTAGAAGATAATAACATTGTTGTTACCAGTAGCTCCCCCGATCGAGTTGTCACCGAGATTTATCCCCGTTAACAGGGAAAATTAGCCAAAAAAACTCTCACAAAATTGGATAGAGAATTTAAAAGATGGTAAAGTTTACTTCTTAAGTTATCAAGGGATTTAAAATTACCCCTTTACTTCTGGACAATAGGGAGGTTGATAAAATAGGATAATATTATCATGGTTATCCTCCTATGTGAATAGGAGGATAATCTAAGCTGATATATCCAAGATTTCTTTTCGCTGATTACTGTTTACTGATCAATGAAAAGTCCCCCTAATCTTTAGATAAATTGCCAGAAACATACCAAGTAAAACCACCGCCGATAACTGCCATAACTGCTAAAGCTAATAATACCGGTCGGAGTCCGAATTGAGTTTCGGCGATACCCGCGACAGCTAAGGGTAAAGAGAGGGCGATATTAACAGCATTATTCTCTAAACCAAAGACTTTACCGCGCATTTCGGGGGGTGTATCTGCCTGTAGGGTAGTTTGCATGGGAACCCCGACTAAAGCGGCAAAAATTCCTAATAAAGCGGTCATAGCGAAGGCTAAAATTAAACTCTTTGTTGCTAGAGATAAACCGATTAAAGCTGCCGCCATACCCAAGGAACCCCAGAGACTTAATTGGGTGTGGGAGAATTTTTGACCCCAATAACCCAGGGTAATGGCACTAACTGCCATTCCTGCACCACAGGAGGCTAATAAAAAGCCAAATTGAGAAGCTTTTAACCCGGGTAGTTTTTCCGCCATACTGACGGCTAATACCGATAGAGCGGCAAAAATACAGAATAAGATGACTAATTGAATCAGGGCGTTACGAACTTTATGATTTTTGTTGAGGTAACGAATGCCGTCGCGGATATCTTCCCAAACATGGGGCTGTTCTGGGGTAGGAATAACATACTTTTCGCTAGTTCGCAAGATGATTAGAATTAAACCGGCAATTATGTAAAAACCACCGACAATCATCACTTTTCCTAAGTCAAATTGTCCGGCTCTCGTGCCGAAAATGCTATCAGCAAAAGCTAATAGAGGTTCACCGATGGCAAAACCAATAATTAACACCGCCATGGTGGTTAAAGTGTTGAGGGAATTAGCAGGCAAAAGATGACGGCGTTTTACCACTAATGGCAGGGTAGATTGTTCGGCAGGGGCAAAAAATTGGGTTAAGGTGGAGACAAGAAAAGTAATGACTAACAATAGGAAAAAACCGAAGGGTAAGTTAAATTCTCCCTGTAACCGGTAATGCCAATTTCTTAAACCGTCAGGCAACCAACCGAGGGGAACCGCTAAAGTTTGCTCGCGCACTAACCATAATAATAGGGGGATGACGAGGACAAAAGCCCCGCGTAAAAGGTTAGAAATAACTAAAACTTGTTTTTTTAACCATCTATCAACATATACACCCGCCACCGAACCCACTAACACCGCCGGAATTGTATTAGCAATCATTATCGCCGATACCCAGCCACTAATCGACTGATCGGCTTCTTGGTAATGGGTGGCAATTAGGGATATCATCAGGACTAAATAGAATTTATCCGCTAATTGGGAAAAAATTCCCCCCGCCCAGAGAATGAGAAAGCGCGGGTTTTTTAGCACTGGGGCAAAACCCTGACTAGGATTGGATTTGGGCGCACGTTTAGGCAAGCGGTTCATGGTTTCTGCGTCGGATTGCCTCGGTGAGGAATCGGAAGAATTAAAAACAGGAGTGGAGGAGTCGCTAGGAATTGCGTCGCTAGTTTCTGAGTCAAACAGTTGCATTATGATAACTTTTACTATCTGTTTAAAATTCTAAGGGAGATAAACCCTCAACTAATGCCGAGGAGCGAAAAGTTTTTCCCAGATGGTACTGAGTATAGCGGCGCAGCAGGCGATCGAGGTTAATCCACGCTAGTTCTGAGGCCAGGTTTTCTTGGGGGGTAAAATCGGTTTTTCCTAGGCATTGCAGTAATTGCAGTTCTTGCAACGTCAGTTTACTATCGATTTTGGGCGGGTTGATTGTTTCTGTTAGGGCAGCTAGATCTATTATTCCCCCTGCCTCGAAACTGAATCCTAGGCAATTGTCCCTAATTAAGGCTTTTCCGGTCAACAGGCAGTTATGGACTTGCGGCACTAGGCCGGCAATTGTTAAGAAATGAAAAATTGCTTGACAAAGGTAGGGAAGTATGTATTGATTCTCGTCGAGGACTTCAATTCTGGCCAGATGGCTGCAGATTAATTCGTATAATTCTCTCTGGGGTTGTTCGCTCAGCGCAATCGCCAAAACCAGTTCACAGAGGTATTGACTAACGGTGAGTTTGGCGAGATTTTGACTTAATTTGGGATAAGATTGGATAGTTTCGGCTTGAACGACCTTATCTAGGGATTTTCCTGCGACTATCAATAGATTATTGACCACAAATAGTTCACTTCTCCCCCGCAGGGAAGATTTATACTTGCGCGCACCTGGAGCGATGGCTCTAATTAAACCATATTCGGCGGTCAAAATAGTTAAGAGGCGATCGGCTTCTCCGAAGGCCCTTCCTTGCAGATTGATTCCAGTAGCTTGATAGGTACGAGACATCATTTAATAAACTAGCTAATTGTCTCCCCAAAAAGACTTGAGCTAATCACCAAGCAAAAGGGAAACTATGGAGGTTAGCGGACTCGAACCGCTGACATCCTGCTTGCAAAGCAGGCGCTCTACCAACTGAGCTAAACCCCCGATCTGGTTTTTAGGACACTTTCGTTATCATAACCTATAGTGAAAAATATTACAAGTTAATTTTTCCCTTGCCTGCCATGTCTTATCTAGTCGCCACTTTTTACCAGTTTGTGGCTTTGTCAGATTATCGTCAAAAACAGCCAGAAATACAAAAATACTGCCAAGAAAGAGGAATTAAAGGAACTATTCTTCTGGCAGCCGAGGGGATTAACGCAACGATCGCCGGGAACCGTCAAGCGATCGCCGAGGTGATTAGTTGGTTAAAAACCGATACTCGTTTAGCTAATCTAGAGGTGAAAGAGTCTGTTTGCGATTATTTGCCCTTTCAACGCTTAAAAATTCGCTTAAAAGAGGAAATTGTGACTTTTGGTCAACCCAAGGCTAATCCTCTCGAAAAAACAGGAATTCATCTCAAAACTGAAGAGTGGAACCAATTGCTGAAAGAGCCGGATGTGGTAGTGATCGATACTCGTAATAATTATGAAGTGGCGATCGGTACTTTTGCGGGAGCGCTTAACCCAGAAATCCAGCATTTTCGCCAATTTCCTGAGTATATTCAGGAAAATTTTGATAGTATTAACGATAAAAAAATAGCTCTTTTTTGTACGGGGGGAATTCGTTGTGAAAAGGCGGCAGCTTTTTTATTAAATCAAGGCTTTTCTCAAGTTTATCAGCTAGAGGGAGGTATTTTGAAATACTTAGAAGAAGTTAGTCCCGATCAGAGTCTTTGGCAAGGAGAATGTTTTGTTTTTGATCAAAGAGTGGCACTAACAGCTAATCTAGAGGTGGGACATTATGAAATGTGTCCCGCTTGCGGTCATCCCATCGACGAAAAAGATAAACAGTCCCCCAATTACCGAGCAGGAATATCTTGTCCTTATTGTAGTTAATCTTATCCTATTTAGTATCTGGTTACTGTTTCTTGCGGATTTGTGTACCAGAAATCATGTCATGAAGGGCGCGTTTTTTCTTTGTCCAGGCTGCCAGTAAAAAGCCTAAATATAAGGGAGCAGTGGAGAGAAATTTTAGTAAGTAGCGGCGATTGGCTCTCGCAAAAGATAGGCGTCGGCCTTGGCTATCGGTGACAGATAAATCAAAAAACATTTTACCAATGGTGGCTTTAAAAAGATATTCTAAGAAAACATAATATAACCATTTAATAACTATTCCTAAACCAAGAGCAGTCAGGATGGCAATATGTTCGTGAGTAAAGTTAATTTTGGCTTGAATATTATAGATAATTGCCGCTATAAATAAAGCAAACCCGATAATTGTTGTTCCAACTGCACTTAATCCTGCCGCATAGTAAACCCAGATTTCTTTGGGAATAGCAAAATCAAGATTTAAGTTTTTAAAAGTTGACCATTGTTGTAAGCGAAAACAGATATAACCACCTAATAAAGCGGCGATAATAAGAACGATAAAAGAATCAATTAAAGAGGCTTTTAAACGGAGCCAAAACCCAGCATAACTAGGAGAAATTGCAGCGATTAAAGAAATAAGTGCAGGATTGGGAATAGGAATAATTTTAGGTTTTTCAGGAGCAGAATTTTTAGTTTTTTTAGTTTGATGGGGATTGGCTTTAATATCAGTAATAATTTTGAGCAAAGTTTTGGTATCTTTCGGTCGATCAATAGGTTTTTCTGCCATTAAATTATCGATAAAATCTGCTAATCGAGAAGGGATATTTTGTGCATATTTACGCCAGTTAAATTCATTTGTATTAATATTATAAATTTTTGGATCACTGGGTTCTTTACCAGTTAACAAAAAGACGAAAGTTTTGCCCAAAGCATAAAAGTCTGATTGGGGGACAGAGTGACCAAGAGATTGTTCAGGAGGAGCATATCCGGGGGTATAAATTCCCGTATTTTTACCTCCTGCTAGGACAGTTTTAGTCACTTGTCGCGCTGCCCCAAAATCAATTAAAACTAATTGACCATCGGGTTTTAAGATAATATTAGAGGGTTTGATATCACGATGATAGAATTTATGTTTATGAACTTCATGGAGAATATTGGCTAACTGAGTTAACCAATCCAAAGCGAGATTATAATCAATCGGTTTAAATCCTCTTTGTTTTTGATATTCTTCTAAGTCAATACCAGCAATTTTCTCCATAACTAAACAGTGTAAGGCAGTTTGACTCTCCCGGGGATGATAAATAAAATAGTTTTCTCCTTTGGGAATACCGGGGTGATTTAATTGTTTTAAAAGATTAGCTTCCTGTTGAAATAAATCAATAGCTTTGCTGGAATCGTAGGTAAGAACTTTTAATACTTTGGGTATTTTATGTTCATCTATCACTTCATAGGTATTACCAAATCCACCTTTGGCACTTAATAAATTTGTGACTCGATATTTACTATTTAAAAGCAAGTCGGAACCACAGGATTGACAGTAACGACTCTCCGTGATACTTTTCGGTTTAGGACAATGAGGATTAATACAAAAACTCATAGATTTTATTGGTAGAGTAAAAAATAAACTTGATGATAACAATATTCCCCGATATATTTAAGGTTTATTGCCAAGAAAAAAGCCGCGCAATCCCAAAGTTACCACCGCACTTAAAAAAGCCACAACCATGGGGATAATCAGGGATTTAAACCCTTTCAAGTCCGCAATATCTTTAACCAAGACTGTATAACTATCTTCGACTTTTTCCAGTCGTTTATCCATTGTTTCGACTTTCTGATCAAGAGTTTTAATATCTCCTTTAATTTCTGTGACTTCCACTTTTAAATCATTAACATCTTTTTGGAGAGTGTCGATTTTCTGATCCATATCTCTTTGGAGATTGTCAAATTTTTGATTAACATCTCTTTGGAGATTGTCGATTTTACTCTCGATCCTTGTCAGGACAGATTCGAGAGAATAGGTAACGGTTTCGCTAGTTTGTGTCATAATTAAAACCCTCTTACAAAAACTACTTTCTTGACATAAAAAATCAAGGTTTATTGCCAAGAAAAAAGCCGCGCAATCCCAAAGTTACCACGGCACTTAAAAAAGCCACAACCATGGGGATAATCAGGGATTTAAAACCTTTTAAGTCCGCAATATCTTTAACTAGGATTGCATAACTATCTTCAACTTTTTCCAGTCGTTTATCCATTGTTTCAAATTTCTGATCAAGAGTTTTAATATCTCCTTTGATTTCTGTGACTTCCACCTTTAAATCATTAACATCTTTTTGGAGACTGTCAAATTTTTGATTAACATCTTTTTGGAGACTGTCAAATTTTTGATTAACATCTTTTTGGAGATTATCTATTTTCTGATCCACATCTCTTTGGAGACTGTCAAATTTTTGATTAACATCTCTTTGGAGAAAGTCAATTTTCTGATTAACCTCTTTAATGCTATCTTTAATTTCTTTGAGGACGGATTCAAGGGAATAAGTAACGGTTTCGCTAGTTTGTGTCATAATTAAAACCCTCTGGTCGATATAGCCAAATATAATTAGGTTTGCGGCAAAAAGTTTTTCGTGGGGTGTCGGGTGTGGTGTTTTAGCCATTTTCAGGGAAAAAGTACCTGAACTTTCCCTCTGACCACTCCGATAGCTGGCACTTTTTGATGGCAAAAAAGCTTAAAGATATTATCCAACAAAGTTTTTAGATTTATTCAGCCAGCCCTAATTATTCCCCTATTGCCTATTGCTAGGGACTAAGGACGATTTCGCTACTGGAAAATTTCAATTGTGGCCAGAGAGCGGTTATGGTAATTTAAGAAAGCGATCGGGGAACTCTAACAGGGAAGATCCCGACCCTAGCCAAGGAGTGCCTGTTTAACCGTCTGTCCTATGTACAAGTCTATTACTGTTTTAACGCTGCTGACGGGAATTATCGCCGTTGATGTGGTTTTAGCTCAATCCACTGTTAATCTTCCCATCACAGTTAAACAGGGAGAATCCTACGAAGGATTATTGACTAGAGCATCGCAATTAGCGGAGAAAACTATCATCAGTCGTTTTAATCAACAACAGGGTCTTAATAAAATTGATTTATTAATAACGGCCGAAAAATCAGGTGCGATCGCAACTCTCCTGGCGGTGAAGGTGTCCCGTCAAGATTGGTTTGGCAACCCTAATATTCAACGCTGGACAAATGTTTTTCCCTTTGGCAAAGCTCTCCTCGGTTTTAGCTCTCCTGCACCCGTCGTCACCCCGAAAAGTCCCCCCGCTGCCGTTAATCCTACGCCATCTCCAGCACCATCTCCCAGTGCCACCACTCCTCCCCCTGCTTTACCCTTCGAGGATGAGCCGAATAATGCCCCCCAAATTCCTATTCCTAACCAAAGATTAACCACTCCAGCTAATCGTTAATTGATAGGAAAAGGAGGGGCTTTCGGCCGATATATTGACTTTTAAGTGGCAAAACGGGGCTGAAACCAGTCTAGGGGAAAAATATCATCTTCTTGGGCGGTTTCTGTCCAACCGGTGACACTCTCAAAACAAGTCCCCGTCAAGTTAGCACCTCTCAAGTCCGCTCCCTGTAGATTTACCTCTTGTAAACGCGCACCCGCTAGATTAGCACCCGCTAAATTGGCCCCGCGTAAATCACTACCCGTCAGACCTGCCTCGCTAAAATTAGCCCTTTCTAAATTGGCCCCCTGAAAGTCCACCTCTTTCAGAAAAGAGCTGCTAAAATTGGCTTCCCTTGCGGAAATCTGACGACATTTAGCGCCACTTAACCGCGCTTCTTGCAAATTAGCCCAATTGAGATTAACTTTATCTAGGGTTGCCTCTAAGAGATTAACTAAGTATAAATTCGCCCCGCATAAATTCGCCCCGCATAAATTCGCCCCCCGGAGATTAGCATGGGAAAGATCCGCCCCACTTAATCGCGAGTTACGCAGGTTTGCCCGGACCATAAAGGCCCCGGTGAGATTGGCTTTGGTTAAGTCCGCTTCCACTAATTGTGCTTGACTTAATTTGGCATAGGTTAAATTCGCCCAATTCAAACTCGCTCCCCGCAGATTTGATTTAGTCAGAAAAGAGCGGCTCAAATTAGTTCCGCGCAAATTGGCCGCAGCAAAATTGACAGCGATTAGAGTCACTTGTTGTAGATCTAGACTCATCAAGTCAATGGCTAAAAAATCTCGCTCTCCTTGTTCGTAGAGTCTTAGTAACTGATTAACTTTCATCTCCCTTCTTCTACTTATAAGATGGTGGTTAAGAAGTAATCAACAAAAGCACCTAAAAACTTTGTCCGATAACTCACTCTGCTTTTAGATGAGAAATTTACGAGGCTCTCTTCTGAGTTTATGTAAAGTTTTTTATCGATTTTTTAAGAGAAGATAACCCGAACGGCAAGTTAATTTTAATCATAGTTAAATACCCTGGCTAAAACAGTTGGACTGGTTTTCCCAATTCTACCCCAGTCCATCGGCTAATTAGTATCTAACACTACTCTTGTTAAAAAACTTATCTATTGTTTAAATAGGAGTCAGGAGACTCCGAGTCAGGAGACAGGAGACTCCGAGACAGGAGATTATTTTTATTTATTCTTTCCACACCCCACACCCCACACCCCACACCCTGCTAACCCGCTAATTCCCTACTCTAAAGCGTAGATACGACCATCCATGAGCAGACGGGTTATCCCTTTAGCTTCCAGTTGAGCGTGAGCTTTTTCGATTAGGCGACCGTCGGGAACTTTAATCACTTTTTCCTTGCGCTTGGAGAAACGACGAGCGATGCGATGACTTTCAAAGATGGGGAGGGTGCGCTGCTGGATTTCCTGAGGGGGAACCTTACCCAATTCGGCAAAATCCTTGAGGGGACGGGTGATTAATTCGGCAGCGCGATCGATTACCAAGTAACAGGTTTTGGGAAAAGCCGCCGCCGAGAGGGGTAAGATCTGTAGTTGGGCGGTTTTAACGATAGTCGGGCCTAAATAGCTGTCCGCTAGTTCCCCCTCCTCCTCATCTTCATCCTCATCCTCCTCTTCATCCCAATCCTCGTCAAGCTCATCTTCCTCCTCCTCTTCCTCGATAGCTTCGACGAAAAACTCGCTTAAATCAGAGTTTTCTGGAGGTTTATCGCCATTAATTTCTGTATCTTCTGGATTATCTGCTTCTGGCGGGTAAGAGGTATCCATTAACAGGGTTAATTGTTGTACAGAAGCGATCGGTTGCTCAAAATCCCGCTCATCCTTAGCTGCGGTGCGCGCTGCCCGAAAACTAATCACCTCGATCGCTTTTTCTGGCCAATCCGCTGCTGTGTCCTCCTCCTCGAAACCACGAGGATTGCGGGCCAAGCGTTTTTTCTGGATTAATTGCTCGTATTCCTCGCTAGAAAAAGAATTTTTGAGAAAACGACTGACCGTAGAACTACTGACACCATAACGCTCGGCTAAAGTGGAAGTGGTGGCCTCCGTTTCCCGATAAAGCTTAAGAATTTCTTTTTTCGTGGCATCAGTCAGTTTTCTTGGACTCATATTACTTATATAGTTATTTTTTAAGCGATAGGATTTTGCCGATGGCTAGTCAGGGGAAGCTGTTGTCTTTGAGCGGACGTACTCTTAATCATAAAACGCCCTAGCCAATTAAAACTAAGCAATTCGTTTTCTAGTCCCTGTTCTAGTCTATCCTTGACTTCTGTTTCTCACCACTACTCAAGGTTAAAAAATTGACGATGATATCAAGTGCTGCTAGTCAAAAAGCCTTATTAGTTCTGGCCGATGGTACGGCCTACGAGGGTTATTCCTTCGGGGCCAAGGGAACCACCGTCGGCGAAGTTGTCTTTAACACGGGGATGACTGGTTATCAGGAAGTCCTCACCGATCCCAGTTATGCCGGTCAAATCGTCACTTTTACCTATCCGGAATTGGGAAATACGGGGGTTAACCCCGAGGATGAGGAATCAATTCGTCCCCAGGTGAAAGGAGCGATCGCCAAAAATATCTGTCACCGGCCCAGTAATTGGCGTTCTAGCCAATCCCTACCGGATTATCTGGCCGCTCATCAGATTATTGGCATCTATGGCATCGATACCCGCTCCCTGACCCGCAAAATTCGCTCGGTTGGGGCGATGAATGGGGCAATTTCCACGGAAATACTCGATGATCATGATTTACTGCGGCTGGTGCAGGCGGCCCCCAGTATGGCTGGGTTAAATCTCGTTAAGGAAGTAACCACCAAGGAAGTGTACGAATGGACGACTCCCACCCCGTCCGCTTGGGAATTTGCGCCAATTGATAGTGATCAAGAACCGTTAACGGTGGTGGCGATCGATTTTGGCATCAAACGCAATATTCTCCGGCGTTTAGCCAGCTACGGTTGTCGGGTGATTGTGGTTCCCGCTGACACCTCCCCGGAAAAAATCGCCGAATATAATCCCGATGGTATTTTCTTTTCTAACGGACCGGGAGATCCGGCGGCTGTCACCGAAGGTATTGCCCTAGCCAAGGAACTTTTGCAAGGAGAAAAACCCACTTTTGGCATCTGTATGGGTCATCAAATTTTAGGCCTATCCCTAGGAGCAGAAACCTTTAAACTGAAATTTGGCCATCGCGGGTTAAATCAACCCTGTGGACTGCAGCAACAGGTGGAAATTACCAGTCAGAATCACGGTTTTGCGGTGCAGGAGGCATCTTTAAATCCGCAAGTGGAGATTACCCATCTCAACCTCAATGATCGCACCGTAGCGGGTTTAAAACACAAGTCTTTGCCCTTTTTCTCGGTACAATACCACCCCGAAGCCAGTCCCGGCCCCCACGATGCCGATTATCTGTTTGGCAAATTTGTCGATGTAATGCGGCAAGCAAAAAAGGATCGGTCGTAAATTTTTAGGATATACTAGGGTTTTGATTTTTACGGCTCTAGAGCTAGGAGGCGATTATTCCAGAAGCAATTAACTTGACCGTCAGCTTGCGAGGCACGCGTGAGGTCAGAGATAAGTACCAAATTTTCCGTTTGACGGGTCTTTTAGATGCCTTTTCCGAACCGACTTTTTGTAAGGTGATCGAAGGCTATATCGAGGAAGGTCCCAAGGATGTGATTATTAGCCTCGCTCAGATTGATTTTATCGATAGCTCCGGTTTAGGGGCTTTAGTAAAATTGGTGAAAAAGGCCAAAACCGCAGGGGGCAGTTTACAAATTGTTACCAATCCCCGGGTAACTCAAACCGTAAAACTGGTGCGATTGGAGAAGTTTTTTTCCCTGCAACCCACCCTAGAAGAAGCGATCAAACATCTAGAAAAAGCGTAAATCGTGGAATCTCCTCTCGAAAAAATTCGCTTACAGCTAAGTGGCGAGGGTTCACCAATCCTAGAGGGTCTTGACCGATTATCCCCCGCTTCTCTGGCCTATCTAGGGGATGCTGTTTATGAGTTATACGTCCGCACTTATTACTTATTACCGCCCCAGCGTCTGGGAGACTATCACGCTCAGGTGGTAGGCAAAGTCAGGGCCGAACAACAGGCTTTAGATTTAGCACAACTGCAGCCCTATCTGACGGACAAAGAAAAAGAAATTCTGCGCCGGGGACGCAATGCGGTCACGGGAAAACGCCGTCGTCTGACAGCGCAAGTCTATCAGCAGGCCAGCAGTTTAGAAACCCTGTTCGGCTATCTTTATCTGCAAGACCCCTCCAGATTACATCAACTATTAGAAAAACTAGAATTATAGCCCTCAGGGACGATTCCCGACTTTACTCTTAATCCATGCAACCATGACCGATCGACCATTTCGTGGCAAGTCCGATAATCGTAATTCTCGCCGGCCCTCGCGGCCAAAAACCGGGCCAATTCTGGCTAAATCCCCGGCAGTAACTCCAGAAAACCAAGAAGCTGATGATCTGCTCTACGGTCGTCGGGTGGTGTTAACGGCCATGGAGGAGGAGCGCCAACTGAATCGGATTTGGGTGGTCAATCGACTCCGTTACGATCCCCGTTATCATACCCTCTTAGAAAAAGCCAAGGCCAACGGCACAGTAATTGATGAGGTAGATGATCTGCGTCTCGATCAGATTACCAATAAGGCCAATCATCAGGGAATCGCAGCCCAGATGTCTCCCTATGATTATATCGAATTAGCCGATCTGATCGAAAAAGCTAAGGGCAAAAGTCGCCACCCCGTCATCGTCATCGCTGAAGGGATTACGGATCCCCATAACCTGGGGGCAATTATTCGCACCGCTGAAGCTATGGGTTGTCAGGGGGTAGTTATTCCCCAACGTCGCGCCGCCGGGGTGACATCGACAGTGATGAAAGTGGCGGCCGGATCCTTGGAATATTTACCCGTCGCTAGGGTGGTTAATCTCAATCGTGCTTTAGAGGAATTAAAAGCGGCCGGTTTTTGGCTCTACGGCACGGCGGCAAAAACTGGTAAATCTTTACACACAATCAATTTAACGGGTGCGATAGGATTGGTGGTAGGTTCGGAGGGAGAGGGTTTGAGTCTGCTAACCCAAAAGTCCTGCGATGAGTTGGTATCTATCCCCTTGGCAGGCAAAACCCCCAGTCTCAATGCTTCGGTGGCGGCGGCTATGGCTCTTTACGAGGTTTACCGGCAACGCTGGCAAAATTCCCCCGACTGAGAATCTGTATTTTTCGACACTCCCAATAGCCAAAAGGAGAAAGTATAAATAAAATAGGAAGGAAGTTTGCGAAATGTAAACGAACGTAACAAAACCACCAGAGTAGATTTAGATGGGGAACGAGATGAAAGAATTTTTGATTAGCTTACTGGAAAGGTTCGGATTAGCCTACTGGGTCGAGATTAAAACCGACTATCCCAGATGTACTTATTATTTCGGTCCTTTTCTCGCTAAAGACGAGGCTGAAGTCGCTCAAGCTGGTTACGAAGAAGATTTGAAAACAGAAGGAGCGCAGGGGATTAAATTGCATATAAAACGTTGTAAACCGAAAGATTTAACTATTTTTGAGGAAAAAGAAGAAAGCAAGCTCCTGAATACCCTAAAGGTCTTACGCAGTCAAGTTTCTTAACAATTTTCAGTGATCAGTAATCAGTAATCAGTGATCAGTGATCAGTGATCAGTAATCAGTGATCAGTAAACAGTAAACAGTAATCAGTAATCAGTAATCAGTGAAAAGACAGCAGGAAACTGCCATTTGATGAGGCTCACTTAAAACTGATAACTGCTCACTTAAAACTGATAACTTCTCACTTAAAACTGATAACTGATAACTGGTAACTGATAACTGGTAACTGATAACTGATAACTGATGGCTAAATATCAATGGGATCGATTTAAAAAACAGCTATATTCTGCTTCTGTCAGTCTTCCCGCTTCGTAGAGAGTATCGGTAATTTCTGCTAGGGTTAAAACCGAATAAGGTTGATAACCATGGCTACGAAGTTTATCTTTAACAGGGCCGCCATGGTCGATAAAAACCACGATATCATTAACTAATAATCCCGCTGATTTAATTTTCTCTGCTCCCTCGATCGCACTTTTGCCAGAAATTAAAATATCGTCCACCACTACCACCGTTTCCCCCACTTGAAAGTTCCCTTCAATTACTCTTCTTGTGCCGTGAGCTTTTACTTCTTTGCGGGGGAAAATCATCGGATGATTTAATAATAAAGATAAACCCGTAGCTGTGGGTAAAGAGCCGTAGGGGATACCAGCAACGCGGTCAAATGTCAAGGTTTTTAATATTTCTCCATAGGCTTCAATTACCTGCTGAAAAATATTAGGATTAGAGATAATTTTTCTCAGATCGATATAATAGGAAAAAGTTTCTCCCGATGCTTGCACATAATCGCCAAACATCAAGCAGCCAATATCAAATAATTGTAAAATTAAATCCTGATGAGGATGTTGTTTTAAAAGACAAACGTTAGCAGTCCAAGTATCATCTTGGCTCGATTCTTGCTGGTGATTTTGTTTAATTTTGTTGACTTCCTCGCGTAAATCCTTGACTTTTGACCCCAAATCGGGTTGAGATAAAAAGTCTTGGGGTACAGGAATTAATAAACCCTCGCCATGACTATTTAAACCCACAGTGATTAACTCGGAGAATTTACTTTTGTCTTCCCAAATACTGCGTAATAAAATCAATCTTTCGGGGGCAAAATTGCGAATCTTTTTCAATATCTCTGGTTGAGTGGTTCCCACTTCTAAAAACACCTGTTCGGGAGTTCCCCAAGTGCAAGCTTCTTTGACAACTTGCAGATAAAAAGGATTGTCGCGACTGGGGAATTCTTGCAGATTAATCGCGCCTTGATTGGAAGTATGACAGAGGATAAAAGCGCCATGCTCGGGGTAAACTAAAAAAGGAGCAACGTGATCCTGTCCAGAGTAGGGATTGAGAGTAACCGCGTCCACCTGCCAAGTTTTAAAGATAGTCTCGGCTAAAATACTGCTAGTATTAATATCACCGTGTTTAGCATCCAAGATTACCGGGATATGAGCGGGAATTGCCGTTAAAATTCGCTGTAATAATTCTAACCCCGCTGCTCCCAAAGCTTGATAAAAGCCTAAAGTTGGTTTGTAGGCACAGACAAAAGGAGCAGTTTCATCGATAATAAACTTGAGCCACCGTTCTAAATTAACGATTAATTCTCCCGGGGTGGAGGGCATCATTTCGGGGTTAGCATCTAAACCGAGGACAAGTAGAGTCTGGTTTTGACTAATGGCGTGGTTTAACTTTTGAAAAAAATTCATCGGTTTCTAATCTCAGGATTCTGGATTAGTTTCTAATTCTACACTATTTGGCCGAAAAATAGGCTGTAAAATTGTCTGGTGCAGACTTTTTCTGGTGTCAGCGTCAAGGAATTTCTTTTGTAGGGGTTGCCATTCTTGCCATTTTTGGTGACGGATATTTTGGAAAATTTCTAGTAAAGTCGGCATTTCCTTGGCAAGACAATTGGGGAAAATTTGGCTAAGAAAATCCGAGAGAACACAACAATCCTGCATTTCTCCGAGAATACTTTGAAGGTTTTTAATATCTTCTAGATACTCTTGATATTTGTCGCCATAAAACTGAGTGAATAACTCCATATTATAGCGGGAACGCTTGGCTTCTTTGCGGAGATCGTGCAGTAATAATCCTTCTTTTTCCAATAAGTCATCAATTTCTTGACTAGAAAACTCTCCTACTTTTTGATCTTCCTCTAAATTTACCCCAACTAACCAGCCTTCGTGCAGTAAAAAGCGACTCGCTTGCGGTAATAATAAGTCTGGTAAAACCGTGGCAATATCTAATTTTCCCATCGGTTGATAGGTGGGATTATCCAACCAAATGGCAAAATCTGCCTTAAAATTGAGAAATTTGTCGGACTTTAACAGCTTTTCTACCTTAGCAAAAGCCTTCTTTCTTTGGCTTTCGAGAACTTGTAAAACTTTCTTCAGTAAATCCTGTTCTTGCGGGGGTAAAATTGGCTGATAATGACCGACAAAAGCCTCTTTTAACACATCTAAATCCCGCAATTCTCCTAAAATTCTGCCCAGATTACCCACCCGTTTTTGATCGGCAGATTTCGGCATGGTTAAAGCGGGATCAAAACCAGTTAAGGTACTGCGAAGACGGCGCATTCCCACACGAATTTGGTGTAATTCTTCCGGATCCTGATCGAGTAAAACTCCAGCTTCGTGTTTAAGAACTTTATGAAAATGTTTATCAATACCGATATAGGCCCAATCGGCAACAGTTTTAGCCCGAGGATTAAATTTGTTAGTCATTGGTCTTTAGGGGGGAAATAATGTCAAGATAGTGATAGAATCTTTAAATCAAGACTGGAACTAATAGATACTATTTATTCTATACAATAGGATGAAGCAGCAGCTTCAAGAGAACGTAGGTTGGGTTGAAGTATGAAACCCAACGTCTGGAACTAATAGATTCTATTTATTCTATTCAATAGGATGAAGCAGCAGCTTTAAGAGAAGTTTATGGATAGTTTTTGGCTAGATTATGGGGGGGAAATCGCTTTTCGCACAGGAGAGCATCTTTTCTTGACGGGAATAGCCATGGCTATGGGTAGCTTAATCGGGATTCCTCTAGGTATCTTAATTAGTCGTCAAGCTCTTCTCGCTCAAACCATTATAGCGATCGTTAACACCCTACAGACTATCCCCAGTTTAGCCCTATTTGGTTTTTTAATTTCTGTGCCTTTTTTGGGAGGAATCGGCAAAATTCCCGCTATTGTTGCCCTAACTGTCTATACTTTACTGCCAATTGTTTTAAATACCTATCTAGGCATCAAAAAAGTTGATCCCGAATTAAAATTAGCCGGGTTATCCCTAGGCATGACCGACTGGCAAATCCTGCGCTATATCGAATTACCCCTAGCCAGGGCGACAATTTTGGCAGGAGTGAGAATTGCCACGGTGATTGCTATCGGTGTGGCTACGATCGCAGCTGCCATCGGTGGCGGTGGTTTGGGAGTGTTTATTTTTCGCGGTATTGCCACGGTAAATAATCAGTTAATTTTGGCGGGGGCAATTCCTGCCGCTTTTTTAGCCCTTGTTGCCGATTGGAGTCTCGGTCGGCTAGAAAAGACCTTTACCCCTTCGCCACGTCCGAAAAAGCCCTCTAAATGGCAATGGGGATTAGGTTTAATCGGGTTGGCCTTGCTATCTTTCCTCTTGACTCAAATTTTCCATTCATCCCCCGGCACAGTGGTGATCGGTTCCAAAAATTTTACTGAACAGGTGATTTTAGGGGAAATTTTGGCACAGGAAATCGAAAAAGAGACGAATTTACGGGTTGATCGTCAATTTAATCTCGGTGGTACTCTGATCTGTCATGAAGCGGTGAAAGCGGGTAAAATCGATGGTTATGTGGAGTATTCTGGCACGGCTTTCACGGGAATTTTGCAGGAAAAACCCCTTAACGATGCCCGATTAGTCTCTGAAAAGCTGCAAGAGATTTATCCAGAAAAATTTAATCTAGAAGTGTTTCCCAGTTTAGGATTTGAGAATACTTTCGCCATTGTTATCCGGGGAGAAACCGCCCGTCAATACAATCTTAAAACTCTCTCGCAAGTGGCTAAATATACCCCCAATTGGCAAGCGGGTTTTGGTTATGAATTTTTGGAAAGGGAAGACGGTTACAAGGGATTAGCGAAGACCTATGGCCTAACTTTTGCCCAACCCCCGAAAGTGATGGATTTAGGGTTAATGTACCGCGCTTTAGCGGCCAAACAAGTGGATTTAGTGGCCGGAAATTCCACCGATGGCTTAATTCCCGTGCTAGATTTAGTCATCCTAGAAGATGATCGACGCTATTTTCCTCCCTACGAAGCAGTACCGATTTTTAACCGGGATAGTTTGCAAAAATATCCGCAATTGCGACAGGTTTTAGCCAAACTCACCGGCAAAATTACCTCCAGCACTATGCAGAAATTAAACTATCAGGTGGATGGACGCAATCGCAAAGTGGAGGAAGTGGTCAAAGAATTTCTGGCGTTGTCAAATTGAAAGATGCTCCGAATCAGCACCGGAACTGAAATTACTTTGATAGGAAAGATTACATGGCATCTTTCCTATAGTGTTTAATGAACGAATAGTGACTTTTATGGCGGGCTTAAGTGGGGAACAAGAGTCGCTCGATTTAGCCGTGGAATATAGCTAGGCAATAGGTGTAGGGCTAATTCATGAATTAGCCCTACAATAGTCGTTGTCAAATTGAAAGATGCTCCGAATCAGCACCGGAACTGAAATTACTTTGATAGGAAAGATTACATGGCATCTTTCCTATTCTGATCTGACAACGCCGAATTTCTAGTCTCCCTCTCTTAACCATTTAGTCACTCCCCCGGGTTGGTCGATTAAAGTAATGCCTTGAGCTTTTAATTCTGCGCGAATACGATCGCTTTCGGCGTAATTTTTCGCTTTTTTCGCCTCTGTCCGTTGTTGGATGAGATTTTCGATATCCGCTGCACTAATTCCCTCAGAAACAGGAGTTTCTCCCTGGTCGGCGGCAATTTCTAAGCCCAAAACCCTAGACAATTTCACCAAAGTATGCCATTTTACCGCTAATTCGGCCAGATTGCTGTCCGTCTTACCCGCATGGGTTAAATTATTACCCTCCTTGCGTAATTCCTTAGCGATTTCAAATAACACCGCTAAACCACCGGCAAAGTTAAAATCGTGATTTACCGCCTCTTGAAAGCGATTTTCTAGCTCTTGGTCGGTAATTCCGGGATTATCTGGCTGAAGATGCTTATAACCAAAGGATAAACCCTCTTGTAAAGTATGCCAGCCATTAGTGGCCGCCTGCAATCCCTCATCGGAAAAATCAATCGGTTTGCGGTATTGGGCACCTAAAATTAATAATCTCACGGCTAAGGGGTCATATTTGGCCAATAACTCGCGAATAGTGATGAAATTACCGAGGGATTTCGACATTTTTTCCCCGGCCACCTTGACCATGCCATTATGTAACCAATAGTGGGCCAGAGGTTTACCCGTAACCGCTTCACTTTGGGCAATTTCGTTTTCGTGGTGGGGAAAAATCAGATCACTTCCCCCCACATGAATATCGATAGTTTCTCCCAATTGTTCTTTGACCATGGCCGAACATTCAATATGCCACCCCGGACGACCTTGGCCCCAGGGAGAATCCCAACTAGGTTCCCCCGGTTTTGCCCCCTTCCAGAGGGCAAAATCAAAGGGGTCTTGTTTTTTAATTGCTTCCGGGTCGTCGGTTTCTACCCGGCCGCTGGCCCCGGCTTGCAGATCATCGAGTTTTCGCCCTGATAGTTTGCCATAATCAGAAAAACGACGGACGGAATAGTAAACATCGCCATCGCTGGGGTAAGCATAGCCTTTTTGTTCTAATTCATAGACTAGGCGCTTGATGCCGTCGAGGGTATGAGTGGCCCGGGGATAAGCGTCCGCCGGTCTGACTCCTAATTTTGCCATATCCTCAAAGTAGGCCTGGATAAATTTCTCGGCCACGGCTGCCATGGTGGTATGTTCATTTTTAGCCCGATTGAGAATTTTATCGTCAATATCGGTGAAATTCTGAATATAGCGCACTTGATAACCGAGATACTCCAAATAACGCCGCACCACATCCCAAACCACACAGGTACGCGCATGACCCAAATGGCAATAATCATAGACGGTAATGCCGCAGCAATACATGGAGACCATGCCGGGGATTAGGGGGGTAAAGGGTTCTTCGCGACGACTGAGGGTGTTGTGGAGGATTAAGGTCATGGATGGGGAAATTTTTTTCTGAGAAGAAGCCTAGTCCAATTTTATAGCAGTTATTTTCAGTTATCAGTGATCAGTTATCAGTGATCAGTTATCAGTGACCGCTAACCACTTTCCCTGATTTCAATACTATATTTTGTTTTTTTTGTCAAGGGGTTTTTCGGGTTTTAGTAAAGATGTGACGGTAAGATTCGGGGAGATAGGACTGTTTTGATGGGGACTATTATTGATGGAATCGATAGAATAACGATAGGAAAGCTTGATTGTTTGCCTCAACCGACAATTTTTATTGTTAATCAACTTTGACCAGACCATCACCATGAATGAACCACCTAATAGCGCCGGCGATGAAATCCAATTACCCCGGGGAGAAAGAGTTGACCAGTTAAGAAATCTGATCGAAACCCTACGCATTGCCGATGAAGTGGCCAATCGCGGTTATTTGATTACCAGTGCCGAAGTGGCCGATTTAATGGATATTAATCCGGGCGCCGTTACCAGTCGGGGAGACCATTGGCCCTGGCGAAATTGGGTAATCTCCCGGGTCAGACGGGAGGGAAACCAAATTCTTTGGCAGTTGGAAAAAGTCGATTAATTGCGACTATCAGTTAGTTTCTCCCGTAATTATTGGCTTAAGCTAGTAATTATCTCATCCTTTGTCAGCAGTAGATGACGCGCAAAACGTCTGGCTAGGGGCGGAGCCGATACAAGTGTACTGGTAAAGCCAGAAAATACCTGCAATCCCACTTTACCAGCGATCGCTCCCACTAGGGGCCGTCCCGAGGGAGCAAAAGCCACTAGGCAATGATGACAGCTGCCGGGGAGAGAGGCCAAGGGGGGCAGTAATGTCCCCACGGCGGTGCGGATTGCTTTTTCCCCGGCCAGAGGGTTTAAAATACCCCTAGGATCGGTCATAATCGCGCTAATTTGCCCTAGATAAAGGCTTTGATCCCGGAATTGTACCGCTCCCGTTTCTAAAACACTGGCAATTATTTCTGGGGTTTCTCTCTGCCAAATGCCCTGATTTTCTAGTTGGGTGATTTTTTGCTCTAATAGCAATCTGGCAGGAATTGCAGGCATAACTAGGGTGTTTAATTTGATCTCAGTGGGGGGAATTTTGATCCCTTGGGCATGGGTAAAATAGACGGGAGCGGCAATACCGGATTTTTGCAGTAAAGACCGGGTTAATCCCCCCGCACAGACGATAGTTTCCCCGGCAGAATAATTATTTTTAGGAGTTTTTACGCCGGTAATTCTCGATGCAGTTTCAATTAATTCGATGACAGCTTCCCGAATAATTGTGCCTCCCAGACGCAGAAAAGCTTGTTGATAGGCAAGATTAGTTTTTTCGGCGTTAATGTGACCGTGGGGCAGTCGTAAAACTCCGGAGATAGCTGCGGGATTTAAGAGCGGTTCTAAAGCGATCGCTGCCTGCGGATCGAGAATTTCGGGAGTAATAGCAAAAATAGCAAATTTTTCGGCCACAGTGGCCGGATCATCTTCGGGGTTAACGGTGAGGATTAGCTCTAGGTCCCGGTATTCGTTATCTATGCCTAATTCTTGGGATAAATTGCGCTGAATTTCTCGACCTTCTTGGTATAATTTTCCCTGGATTTCTGTGGTGGCTGACCAATAGGCTAAACCTCCGTAACTGTAGAAAGTGGCGTTGAGGGGATGGGTTTCTTTTTCTAATAAGAGGACTCGACTGCCTAGATTAGCTAGTTCATAACTTAAGGCGGAACCGGTGATACCACCACCGATAATTATATAATCATAAGTTGTGGTCATAATTGGGCTTATTTTTTCTCAATTAATCCATTCTATCATTATACTTGCTCAGTTCCCTGATTCTGATTTGATCAATAATTGCTATAATTAGAGAAAAAGTTCAAAGCGGGA
This sequence comes from Microcystis novacekii Mn_MB_F_20050700_S1, assembly GCA_007096045.1. Taxonomy (GTDB): domain Bacteria; phylum Cyanobacteriota; class Cyanobacteriia; order Cyanobacteriales; family Microcystaceae; genus Microcystis; species Microcystis novacekii. The sequence continues at coordinate 23,383 of SFAU01000032.1, forward strand.
TCGGATAACTATGCAACAGCTAGAAACTAGGGGGATAACTGACTCATGGATTAAAGCTAGTTGGGAAGAATACCTGGCAGCGATTAACAACTTCCCAGAAAATCAAGGAAAAAGTTATTATTACAATGGCTATTATCGATTAGAAATGACTCCTATTGGATTTGAACACGCTAGAGATCATCACGTTGTCTTTTTGGGGGTGAGTCTCTACGCTATCCTCAAAGAAATTCCTTTTCAAGGACTCCCCACTTGTTCCTATCGCAAAAGAGGAATTAGAGAAGTGCAGCCCAATATATCTTACTATCTAGGAGAGAAAGCGAATCTGATACCAAATGGGACTTCGATTATTGATTTAAATCAGTATACCCCACCAGATTTAGTCATTGAAATCTCAAAATCTACCCTTAATGATGACTTAGGCAATAAACGCTTACTCTACGAAGAATTAGGGGTTAGTGAATACTGGAGTGTTAAGGTAGATGATCC
>SFAU01000033.1 GCA_007096045.1 Microcystis novacekii Mn_MB_F_20050700_S1
TTAAGAAGTAAACTTTACCATCTTTTAAATTCTCTATCCAATGACACGATCGGGTATTTGACGGGATGGTCTTGGATTTTAGAAGCTCTATGTCTGTCAGGAATTTAGAAAAATGGTATCACAACAATTCGAGGAGTAGTGACCCTCCTATAAGCATATTACTCAATTGTTATCAACTTTGTTGCTTTGTTATTTAGACTAAGATGACAGATAATATTTTTGACAAGATGAAGGCAAAAAAATTAAAATAAAACGGCGTTTCTTAGTTAAATTGACAATTTGTTTGAGTTTGAACCCATTAAAAGTAAAAATATGAATGTCCTAAAAACATTGAAATATCCATCTTATTGTGGGACGACTCGTTAATTTACTGACTTGATTTTTGACTCCAGCCTTTGCTCTTTTAAGCTATCTCTTAGTTCTCCTTGTCCCAGGTTATGGACTAATAAGCAGAAAGACATCAAGAATAACATTGTCTCGATTCTTTCCGTTTTTTCAACAAAGAAACTATCCGCAAAAAATCAAGGATCTTTCAAAAATATAAATCCTCTTCATTTCCATCTCCGACTCTCACAAATAATGATCTGCCTCCATCCTAGGTTGTTATTAAGTCTAAGACATATTGTTTCAAATCTGGTCGATGGTCACGAGAAGATTCTTTGGTAATAATTATTGGTCTTTCTTTGATAATCTTTTCTTCTTCTTTCTCTTTTTTTCTTAACTTTTATATTCTAATCTAGATGAAATGATGTGGCATCTAGATTAGAATATTTTGTCTCTATTTTCAATTTATTGATGACCGATAAGACAACTTCTATAAATATATCATTCAGTCCATGTTTGGATAATTCATCCATAACTTTCCCAATTTTATCATCATTGATATAATCGCTTTTTATTCCTTCTCCCAATAAGTCCTCGATTACTTATATCTTCAAAAAATTGACTAAATAAGTATAAAGGTCTTGAAACAAATCCTAATCCATCGATTAGAATAGCTTTGACCACTGTTGCTGCTGAAATTTTTTCTCGAGGGTCGATTCCTAATTTAGAGTCGATTATTTCAACTATTCCTATTTCGTCAATTAGCCTGGCTACTATTCCTAAGATATCTAGGTTTTTAATTTTTACCTCTGAGATAGGAGACAATTTTTGTACCTTTAATATATTTTTGAGCTTTTTGATTGTCTCACTTTTTTGGGACTAATTCTCTGAATATTTTTATTTATTTTCCTTGGAGGAGTTTATGCTACTTTATGCTACATTTTGAAGTGCGGAGTGTCGGATTGATAATTAGCCAATTTTTGACGACGAAAATCCCGAGGTGATAATCCTGTCCAACGCTTAAAAGCGCGAGTAAAATGGGCGGGATCACTGTAACCTAATTCCATGGCAATATCAATTAATTTTATCCGTGGTTCCTGCAGCCACAAAACTGCCTGCTCAAAACGAATTTTTTCCACTACCTGAGTATAGGTTAAACCTTCTTCTCCTAACCTTCTTTGTAGGGTACGGACACTCATGCCGGTGATTTCTTTGGCTAAGTTAATATCGGGATAACCGTTGGGTAAAAGAGGAGTAATCACCTGTTTTAAAGAGCCACTTATATTCTGTACAGGGGAGGAAGAATAGAGATTTTCTCTGTCTTTTTGACTCGGTTTATTATCTAAAGCTACGGGAAATTTAAGAGGTAAACTCAGAAAAGAACGAGGAAAAACAATAGCAGTAAATCCCATTCCCGCACGAATTTTAGTTCTGCTTAAAGATTCATCTTTTAAGTCGCAGCCCCGCTCACCCTGAAGATAAATTTTCGGTGGCTGCCATAATTTTCCTAGGGCGATACTAACTAATTCGATCATCAGTCTTGAAGCAAATTGGGCAGCATAATGACAATTAACCTCGTGATTGTGGAGATAACGCTGACAAAAATAAGCGGTTTCTCCCTGTTCTTTAATCCAGAATATTTCCCCTGAATTGTTAGCAGTGATCATGTTTTTGACCGTATTAAAAGCATCATAGACAGTCAAAGACTGACAAATAATTCGCCCGAAAGTCCCTAAATCAGCGATCGAAGTTGCCTTCCCTACTAATAATCCTAAGTTGTCTATACCTTCTCTGTGCGCCGCTTTCTCGATCAACGAGAAGGCCTGATGACGTGGGATTAAAGATTCGGGATGATCGAGCGCAAATAAGGGTAATTTTACCTCCTCTAATAATTTTTCCGTGGGGGAACCGATGCGATGAAGAAACGTAACAAAGGGTAACAAAGTATTAACCCGTAGCAGGGGGATATATTTCATCTCATTAGAGAACAAGTCGGCGACAGGAAACTGTGAAGATTATCGCAATTTTGGCGTGAGATGGCAAGAAAAATTTTGATGACACGCTATATTGAATGTCGAAATTGTGAAAACTCCCATCTATTACCTCGACTCGTGACTATTTTTCGACAGAACAATGCCCTGACTTCCCCCAGGTAAAATTTATAAACTTTTGCTGATGAAAACAACCAAATCTTAGAATTGAGAAATAAAATGGAGGTTCTCCAGCAACAGAAGCGGTAAAAGCCATCAATCAATCAAAAAACAAGTCACCAGTTTAATTAATAATTCCTCGGTTATTTTTGCGAGCAGTCTAAGCACATTAACAAAAACTAGATTTTCAGAGCTGCCATGAATTTTCTGCCAAAAATCCTTTTACTGGGTCTAATTAGCTCCTCTGGGCTGGGAATCGTTTCCCCGGTCTCAGCAGAAACTCCCGCAAAAATTGAACCCAAGGCCCTAGCAATTCTCAAGCAAATGAGCGATCGCTTAAGTGCCGCTCGTTCCCTGGCCTTTACCGCCACTATCACCTACGAGAGTCCCAGTCGTATCGGCCCACCTCTGGTGTACACAACGATCGCCGATGTCACCCTGGAACGGCCCAATAAGCTCAGGGTGATTAGTCCGGGAGACGGTCAGGCGAACCAATTCTACTACGATGGCAAAACTATTACCGCCTATTTGCCAACGGAAAATCTGGTGGCTGTCACCAAAGCTCCTAACAATCTCGATGCCGCTTTAAAATTGGCTTACGATGCCGCCGCCATCTATTTCCCCTTTACCGATATCATCGTTGCCGATCCCTACCAAGATATCGCCCCCGGTTTGACCTATGCCTTCTTGATCGGACAATCGCAAGTGGTGGGAGGAACCACCACCAAGATGATAGCGATCGCTAATAACAAAATTTTTGCCCAATTGTGGATCGGGGTCGAAGATAAACTGCCCCGCCTGATCCGCGCCGTCTATCGCGACGATCCCGCTCGTCTTCGTCATCAGGTCGCCTTTGATAACTGGCAACTCGATATTCCGATCGCTCCGAACACCTTTACCTTTACTAATAGCAATCAAGCTAAACCGATTCCTTTCGCTCGTCCCGAACCCCCGGCTTTAGCTCCCTCTCCCCAACCTTAAATATCTGGAGGATTTCGCTGATGAAAAATCTCGTTTTTGGTGTCATGGGTTTTCTAACCACTATACTGCTTGCTTCCTCACCGGCCGCCGCTTGGTTCCATGCCGGGGGAGGTTCTTGGAGTGCCTCCGGTTTTCGCGGTACCGCCTCCGGGGGTGATGGTTCTTGGAGTGCCTCCGGCTATCGGGGTGGCTCGGCCTCCGGTGGTGACGGTTCTTGGAGTGGGACGGGATTCCGTGGCACCACTGCCTCCGGGGACGATGGTTCTTGGGATGTCAACGGCTATCGGGGTGGCTCGGCCTCCGGTGGTGACGGTTCTTGGAGCGGTACTACCCCCTACGGAACCTCAGTTTATGGCTATCACGGCACCTACTACGGCGGCACCTACGCCACCTATCATCCGCCCACCGTTGTCAATAGTTACTACGGTGCGGGCTGTTATAACTGCGGTGGTTGGGCCGCAGCTGGAGCGGCGGCCACCACAGGAGTCGCCCTCGGCGCAACGGCTGCCACTGCCAATCAAGCGGAATCCTACAATGCAGGATTTGCGGCGGGCAGTGCCTACGCCCTCGGAGCGATCTATACTAACCTCCCAGGGGGATGCGTTTATAACCCAGTTGGTACAAGCACTTATTACCGCTGCGGTACGGCTTGGTTAAGTCCCGCCTACGGTGCTAACGGGGTTTACTATCGGGTCGTGACCGCACCTTTTTAAAGATTTATTAGCCTTGAATATCCCATGAGAAAACCTAACCGACATTTTTCCCTCGCTTTCCTTTTTAGTTCTCTCGCTCTCCTCGCTACAGGCAATCTGACTCTAAGTCAAACAGGTAATTCGATCGATCAAGATCAGAACGCCGCTTTGCAAGCTGTCGCCAAGATGACCGAGGGACAGCGCACCTATTATCAGAATAACGGGAATTTTCGAGCGCAAGTTGACAATGTTCAAGAAGATTTCGGGGTTACTTTGCCGAAAACCTTTGATTATGCCATTCGCACCACTTCCGAGGCCGCCTATAGCTACGTTATCCCCGCTCGCTCAACCGTCAGCAATCAGCTAAAAGCTTATGTGGGTGCGGCTTTTATCACTCCTAACCAAGACCCAAAAATCACGACGATTATCTGTCAGAATACCAATCCCGGTCAGACGCGTCCGGCGGATCCGCAATTGGTGCGCGGCAATCAGTTTAATAACCCCGGAAAACTGACCCTCCAGTGCGGCGACTTCTCCGTACAGGTTCCCGCTTCCGAGGTGAATGAGTGATGTTGACGGTGCGAGAACAGTTAATGATCTGGCGGGTAACGATCATTAAACTGCTTCCCCATCGATTCGCCCTAGGGAAAATTGTCAACACTTTACTCTTTGGGAACGATTTCATCCTTGATAAAATCTTTGGGAATTAGAACGTTTTTACTCGTTTTTAAGCCCTAATTCTCAATTCAATTCTTTTGGAGTATTTTATGAAACGCTCGCTCGAAACCCTAAGCGTGATGGTATTAGGAGGATTCTTTTCTATCCCGATGTCAGTTTAGCTCAAGTGGCCGAACCCTTTGCCTATCCCAGTAAGGGACAGAGCCAAGAACAGCAACAGCAAGACCATTATGCCTGTTACTCCTGGGCGAAACAGCAAACCGGGGTCGATCCGAGTCAACCGAATCAGTGCGATCGCCGATCTTGTAGGTTGGGTTGAGGTGACCAAACCCAACATTACCTTTTTCCCAAATTACCACCCAATATCTGAGTTATAATCAATACCATCCATTCTACACCTTAATCAAATAACTTAACTTAAGTGGGTGGGTGGAATTAAATATAAGATGAACGTAGGTTGGGTTGAAGCATGAAACCCAACTCCCGCATGGGTTACGAAGTGCGCTAACCCATCCTACAAATAATTGTGCCTCCCTACTTATGTCTGCTACAATTCGTGAAGAACTTCACCAACAGATTGACCGATTACCCGATCACATTGTTGAAAAAATTGCCAACTTTACCCGATTAATTTCCCCTGAGCCAAACAACATTTCAGAATATACTAATTGGCAAGATGAAGACTGGCAAAAATTTTCATTAGAACAATTTTTCAAAGAAAAAGATGAAATTGAATATTTCCTAGCGGATGCTCAAGAAATTTATCAACCATGAAACCAGGTGATATTGTTCTAATTCGTTTTCCTCAAGCAGACTTGCAATCAGGAAAACTACGTCCAGCTTTAATTATTTTTCCTATTTCAGCAAGTCGCCATCGTGATTTATTACTTGCTTTGATTTCTTCTCGTCTCCATCAAGCTACTTGAGGATTTGACGAAATTATTAATACCTCAGATTCTGACTATATTACTACTGGACTTAAAGTGGCTTCTTTAATTCGGCTAGGACGATTAACAAGTGTCGAATCATCTGTAATCAATGCACCCGCTCTTCGAGAACGCAGTGCCTTCGGCAACGCCGTCATCTTATTGATTAAACTTTAAAAATGCGATCATGTATTGCCGTTGTCAACGAAATAGCCGATTTTTCCGATTTTCACCTCTCGATCGCACAATTTAAAAGGAGCCCTCAAGATGACCCAAGACAAACCGATCCAACGCCAAATTCTACCGATTCCCGACCTGACCCCCTTCGGTCTAACCACCTACGACGCCAAGAATCCCGACACCCACTATCCCCCGATTCGAGATATCCGACCGCCGGCCGGTGCACCCAACGTGCTGATCGTGCTGCTTGATGACGTGGGTTTTGGAGCCGCCAGCGCCTTCGGTGGGCCGTGCAATACCCCCACTTTCGAGCGATTAGCGGCACAGGGGCTAAAATATACCCGTTTTCATACCACTGCCCTCTGCTCTCCCAGTCGTGCGGCTTTGCTCTCCGGAAGGAATCATCACTCGGTCGGCATGGGCAACATCACCGAAACCGCCACCTCCGCCCCCGGACAGAGTTCCGTCCGCCCCAACACCAAAGCCCCCCTCGCCTTGACCCTGAAGCTGAACGGCTATTCCACGGCGCAGTTCGGTAAGTGCCACGAAGTACCCGTTTGGCAAACCAGCCCGATCGGTCCCTTTGACGCTTGGCCCTCCGGCGGGGGTGGATTCGAGTATTTCTACGGCTTTATCGGTGGCGAAAATAACCAGTGGGAGCCGGCACTGTACGAGGGAACGACCCCGATCGAACCGCCGAAAACCCCGGAGGAAGGCTATCACCTGACCGATGATCTGGCCGATCGAGCGATCGCTTGGATTAGTCAACAAAAAGCTCTCGCCCCCAATAAGCCTTTCTTTGCCTACTTCGCCCCCGGCGCAACCCACGCCCCCCACCACGTCCCGAAGGAGTGGATCGACAAGTATCGAGGCCAATTCGCTCACGGTTGGGATCGCCAGCGTGAGATCACCTTTGCCCGACAGAAAGAACTGGGCGTAATTCCCCAAAATGCCGAACTCACCCCCCGTCACGCCGAAATTCCCCCATGGGATGACATGGACGAGCGCCTGAAGCCGGTATTAGAGCGCCAGATGGAGGTGTACGCCGCCTTTCTGGAACATACCGATGATCAGGTGGGACGAGTGATTCAAGCCTTAGAAAAGCTAGAAATCCTCGACGATACGCTAATTTACGTCATCGTCGGTGATAACGGTGCCTCCGCCGAGGGAACGCTTCAGGGCGCGTTTAACGAGATGGCCAACTTTAACGGGTTAGCGGGTCTGGAAACCCCGGAATTTCTCCTCTCGAAACTAGATGACTTCGGTGCGCCCGATTCCTATAATCACTACGCGGTCGGTTGGGCCTGGGCGATGAGTAGCCCCTACAAGTGGACGAAACAGGTCGCTTCCCACTGGGGCGGCACCCGCAACGGTACGATTGTTCGTTACCCCAAACTCATCCAGGAAAAAGGTGGGATTCGTCACCAATTCTGTCACGTCATTGATGTGGCCCCGACGGTGTTGCAAGTGGTAGGCATTCCCGAACCGACGATGGTTAACGGTGTCCTACAAAGTCCCTACGAGGGTACGAGTATGGTTTATACCTTTAACGACGCAGCCGCCCCCGAACGTCATGATGTGCAGTATTTCGAGATGTTTGGCAATCGGGGCATCTATTACAAGGGTTGGAGCGCGATTACCAAGCACCGCACCCCGTGGGTGATGACTGGACAGACGATGGTTCCTTTCGACGATGATATCTGGGAACTATACGACGGCAGTACGGATTGGACGCAAGCTCGGGATCTCTGCCAGGAAATGCCAGAGAAACTGCACGAACTACAGCGACAATTTCTGATCGAGGCGGTTAAATATAATGTCCTGCCCCTAGATGATCGCCAAGTGGAACGGATCGATCCCGCCACCGCTGGCCGACCCACCCTCGCCAGGGGGAACTCGCAATTATTTTTCGCTGGAATGGGGCGTTTGTCCGAAAATAGCGTCATCAACATCAAAAATAAATCCTTCTCGGTAACGGCGGAACTGGAAATTCCCCCGGAAGGCGCGGACGGGGTGATTATCGCCCAAGGCGGCCGCTTCGGTGGTTGGAGTGTCTATAGCCACGATGGAAAAGCCAAGTTCGTCTATAACGTGCTCGGGATTGAAAGTTTTGTCACCGAGGCGACGGAGACGATCCCGGCTGGCAAGCATCAGGTACGGATGGAGTTTGCCTACGATGGTGGTGGTTTAGGACGGGGGGGAAATGTCACCCTCTACTACGACGGTCAACCGGTGGGTACGGGTCGGGTAGAACGAACTCAGGCTTTTATTTTCTCCGCCGACGAAACCACGGATATCGGCTACGAATCTGGTACCCCCGTGGCGGCGGAATATACCTCGAAAACCAGTCGTTTCACCGGTAAGATCGGTTGGGTTCAACTCGATCTGGGTACGGACGATCATGACCACCTGATCGACCCGGAGGAACGTCTGAAAATTATCATGGCTAGGCAGTAAATCGCCTTTTTTCCCGTTTTCGATAGGGAAACCGGGAGGCAGGCCTAGGGCTGTTTCAAAGTCGGCTGAAAATTAGGAAGGGTAGGGAGTGTGGGGGGTGTGGGGAGAGGGGGGGGAGGCTTTTTTTTAATAATAATGATTTTCTCTGAGAAAAAACTCCCTGCTGCCTCCTGCCCTCTGCCTCTCTGACTTCTTGTTTTAAGATGGAGAATGAAACAGCCCTAGGAGGCAGGCCCGATGAGAAATATGCGGAAACACCCAATCGCCGAATAACGCTCTCCTGGGAGTCTGGCAAAAGTCTTACAGTCTCTAAACTCTAGCTCTCTTATGGGGTGAGCCTTCAAGCTATCGCTAACTAACAGAAACCCGAAATTTGAGTTTTTATGAGAAAAAAAGTTAGCGAGCACTTGTCAACCAAGGGTTTCAGAATCTAGATTCGGTCAGGGATTTCCGAAAGATTGAGAATATCAATGCCAGAGTTCATAAGGGTTTAACTGGTCTAGAGTGTATCAGACTTATCTGAAATGACTATAAATTCTGTTGTCTATCTTAAGAAATGTAAATTGCCGCAATTCTTACTGACTACTGACTCCTTACCCCACAGTTAACTTTACTTTTGTCCAACTACTTAGCACTCGGCAAAAAAATTTATCGCTCATCGACTTTTTAAGTCAGTTGAAGAATTAGAATCTCAATTGCATCAGCTTCTCAATGAAGAGATCTCTTGCAAAAGTAATCAAGATATATATTTTTGTCGGTAACGAAGTTCGTAATTGTAGATACCAGCAATCAAATTCAATCTCAGACCAAATCGCCGTCTGCGATTTCTGTATCTTGATGAAAGTATCCGAAATATTTTGAGACGACG
>SFAU01000034.1 GCA_007096045.1 Microcystis novacekii Mn_MB_F_20050700_S1
CCACAAAAGCGTTTAAACTCTTCTGGATTCAAATTTTTTACTTTTTCGTAAGTCATGGTTTTTCTGAGTGTTTTACTTTATTGTACATAATCAGTTCCTATTTTTGCAGGAGGTCTAAGGAGAAGCGGACAATGGCTCTGGTACAATTGGAAAGAGCAAAACTTGGCATGGTGTTTACGGAGAGACTCAAAGCAGAACGGGCGGCGCAGGGGTATGGGGAGAACACGTAGCCGATGGCAGTGGTGTGGTTGGTAAAAGTAAAGATGGAATTGGTATTTTTGGAGTAGGCGGACGACTTGCAGGTTACTTTAAAGGTGATGTGGAAGTAACTGGCGACATTCGCTTAACTAACGCTGACTGTGCAGAAGATTTTGATATTGTCTGCATTGAGCAAGTTGAGCCAGGAACGGTTATGGTGATTGACGCTGAAGGTGCATTGCGGCCTAGCGATCAAGCTTACGATAAACGTGTTGCTGGAGTGATTTCTGGGGGAGGCAACTACAAGCCTGGATTAATTTTGGATAAGCAAGCGTCCTCTAACAATCGAATGCCAATTGCGCTGATGGGTAAAGTCTATTGCAAGGTTGATGCAAGCTATGGGGCAATCGAAGTTGGCGATCTCTTGACTACTTCTCCTACCCCTGGCCATGCAATGAAGGCAGTTGATCCGCTCAAAGCATTCGGCTCTGTAATTGGAAAGGCACTACGACCTCTGAAGGAGGGACAAAAATTGATTCCAATTTTGATTGCATTACAATAAATAGTAAATTTTGATAAGACGAGGTATCCTCGATGGCATTTTATGCATTCAGACTTGATCGAATCAATGTGATCACCCCGCGATCCAATCACCTTGATGATGATGTCGTTACGTTCGGTGTCTTAGTTAACCAGGTAGACATCGGACACGGAACTGCTACTTTTCCTTCGCTCTCCTCTGGATCAATGACTCTGCTTCCTGAAGTACCTCCGAGGAACAGAAAAAATATAAACCAACGTTGGGAATGTGGGCCATATGAGTTTAGCTCTGGCGATTTAATCCATGTTTTTTATAGTGGATTCAACATTGCTGACGACCATAACATAACATTGGATACGCAGAAACAGGATCAGATTGAACTAAAAATCCTTAACGCTATCTTAACTGGGGCAGTTGGCGCAATTGGTGGTCTGATCGGAGCGGCAATTGGAGCAGTTCTTGGCGCAATTACTGATCCAATTGGTTCTTTGCTAGGATACCAGCCACCTGTAAGGTGCAATGGATTAGTGTTTTCGGACGCAGTGGAGTTTTCAGGAGCGGGCCTCGATAGTCTGGTAATGACTGTGACTTCGGGTGATTATCGTCCTCGAATTACCTTTACAAAAAGGTATACTGATGAGACAACCCACAATGATCAATGTGGAGAAATTGCTAAAACAGAAATTGTTTTTTCGATAATCAAAGTTTCCTCTATTTCAATTAGAGCATTGCTGTTATCTCGCTTTTTAAACGTCTCTCCAAAAAATGGACTGAGACACCTCGCTTCGACAGCAAGTACGTTCAGTGTGAAGTCCTTATTAGGAGTGCGATCACCCTGATGATCAAAGTTCATCCGCCCTAAGTATTGACTCTGTAATTGGAAAAGCACTACAACCGCTTAAACAGGGTCATGGCTTGATTCCAATTCTCATTGCATTACAAGTTATGTTACAACAATGAAGACACTAAAAGAACTAGTTAATTTTGTTGGTATTCAACAAGGCTCACTAGCCGATGCTGGTTATCAATTGATCGGCCCCTGGACAACAGGATTGGAGAATGTTAATCTTCTCGTAACACGGGGAGCAAAACCGGCATCAATGCGAAACATAATTCAAATTTTGCGAAATCTCACACCTATAACTCTCGAAGCTGAAATAATCGGCAATCTATCTGGACAAGAACCATTTACACCGACAATACGTTTAAATGCAAGCGGAGGTATTACTTGGTTTACAACCATTGAGCTTAATTTGTTAGGTGTCCCCAATGCACCTGTGTATGGTGAGCGTGTGAGTAATTCTGGTGGCGACCTCACATCAACTCAACTTGGCCCTGGCAATTGGGCTTTGTCCGTTAAACGTTCTGGCATATCGAATAGTGGTTTCGTCTCATTAAGAAAACAATTGGGTACCATTGCCGTGTCGCCCCTTCCCCAATCCCCAGACTCGCCGCCAACCCAATCCACAAACCCACCACCATCTTTACCAACCCCAATCATAGAAGCTGAAATTGAAATCTTACCATCCTTTAATAAATTGAAAGTTTTTGGTAGTGGTTTTTTAGCGAGTGAACAGGTTAAAATCACAATAACTATGACTCAAAATGATGGAAGTAATCAAACTGTATCTTCAAATTCAGATGTTACAGAAGCGAATGGATTCGGTGGAATTAGCTATTATGTAGGCGCAGTTTGTCCTCTGGGTATCAGCACAACCTACCGAGTAAGAGCAGAAGGTTTATCTAGTAAAAGACTTTCTAATACTGCTGGTGCAAGTTGCTGAATTCAGGGATTCATAAACTCAATTCATTTGCAAGTTTGATCGCCGCTCTTTACACTAATATTTTATTCCGTTTACAGAGGTTGATTATGGACGAGATTAACGATTTCGACATTTTTGGATACACTACACTCTTGCAAAAACCATTATTTTTTGCTCTAAAAGGCGAAAATGTCGAAACTCTTAGATTAGGAATGGTTGTCGAACTACGCGGTGACTCACGAGGGTTTGTACCATCTGGTTTTGAGCATGGTGAGCGGGCTATAATAACAGCCTTTGCTGAACCATATAAGGAAGGAAGAGAAGATCACATTGTTCGAGTCGGTAATTTAAGACACAGTGGATGGGTCAAACCTTGGAATGTGAGTATTCTGGAGTTTCACGGCTCTGTTGATTATTTAGAAGGTTGATGTATTAGTGCGATGTGCAATCGCCGATCTTATAACGCAATTTTTAAAAGGGGTTAAAAGCCCCTTTTTTTGACAAATCATGAGGACAGAGGTAAAAGGCAATTATGATGGTACTCTTGTCTTTTAATGTGAAATATTTATATATTTTTATATTATATACGTTACGCTAACACATCCTACCGCTATCACTAATATTATTGCTTTCTTTGGTTTGCCTTTTCATAAGCAGGATCATGTTCCGCAAAACTTAAAATCAACACTCGTTTTGGACTAGATTTTTCATGAATTTGATAAACCAGACGATAACTAACACCATTCCAATCAATATCAATGGCACGACACCCCTTCAATTTACCCATTAAATTATGACTAGGCCACCCCAAAGTTTGATGAGGGTCTATCGCTAGAAGTTTTTGATATTTCGGCCAACAAGCCTGTAATTCCACAGGTAAACAAACTAAATCATGCTGGAAATCAGTCACCCATTGCACCAAATAATGATTTCTAGTAGCCACAACTTTTAACCCATTCCCTTAACTCATCCTCATCAATCTCTTCATCGGCTTCAACCCCAGTTATCCATTCCTTTGGATTACCTAAATCTTCTAATCTCTTAATCGCTAAAGCTTCTGCTGAGATAATTTCAGGGTCATCTTCAAGAATAACAATAACCTCTACCTTTCTCCCAGGGACAAGCTTATCTGACTGAATTTCTAGCCGACCATCCGACTGCACAAAAGTTGTTTGACGAATTGCTTGAGTCATTAGTAACCTCTTGGACTTTGCTGACGTTAATCTTAAATATAACCTAAAAATTTACTTTCGGGGCGATCTCGTAGGGTTCGTCACTTAACAAACCTTTTTCTCTTGATTCGCTTATTATATGCGTTCTTTATCGGAAGCCCCAATCAACCCCTCTTCAGGAGACATTGTAACATCTTTAGCGATCGCATTAGAGACACTTTCATTTAAGTGAAACTTCAGCTTATTAGCCATTATTCCCCTTTAAAATTTTTTCGACCAAAGAAGGCTTATCCCCTTGTAACCGTTTAGCAAAATCCTCGCTGGCTTCAATATCTTGACGAATTTCCTCTTGATGATCATGGTAATAAGCCAAAGCTGCATAAACATCAGCTAAAGTAATCGTTGGGTAATGATAAACAATTTCATCAGGAGACATCCCCATTCTTTCATGCCAAATAACAATATCCCGTACCTTAATACGATGGCCAGCGATACGAGGCTTGCCCCCACAAACATCAGGGGTTACTTCAATGTGTTGTGTAAGAACTAAAGATGACATAAACGATAAAATTTAATTGGGTTTAATAGATCATAGCATTTTCGTTGAAAAAGGGCGATTGCGGCTCTTGTGTTTACTTAACGCGCCTTTTTATTTTCACATTATATGCGTTACGCTATGCTAACACATTTTACCCTTCTTGTAGTGGCGATAGGGTAATTTTATAAAGCAATTTTTAAGAGGGGTTAAAAGCCCCTTTTCTTAGCAATTGTAACGGTAAGGATTGATTCCAGCGTTTCGAGAAAAATAAAATCTCCAAATTCTCAATCTCTCCAGAAGTTGGATTTAGACGAGCGATAATCTCATCCCCAATTTCCTCCGACTCTTGATCTGCATAAGGAGAACAAACATCTACATAAAGAATATCCCCCGTTGGGTCATAGCGAAAAGTTAGATTTTT
>SFAU01000035.1 GCA_007096045.1 Microcystis novacekii Mn_MB_F_20050700_S1
AAGACCAGAACAGAGTAAATCTGTTAAGGCCGGTGCGGAACCCCGCAAGGGAAAGAAGCAGAAACCTAAATCGTGAGGTTTGGGAATCACCGTCCGTTTACGGCGGTGAGGATGTCAAGTCCATATCGCTACCTACTGCCAGAACCGGCGGGAAAAACGAGAGGCATACCGAATCGGGGCGAAAATCCTGAAATGCGATCGCCATCAGCTTCAAAGAATTTGCGAGAAGCTAATTGAGATCGAGACTCGTTTAGTGGACGGGGGGGTGGGAAATGCTTAAATCCTTCTCCCGCTCGAATCCTTGCCCGATATGTGATGGCAGTGCAGATTGTCGGTACGATCCCGATGGTGCCTTGATTCTCTGTCACGGTCACATCGACTTTGACCCAAATCATCCTAATTGGCGCTTTGTTAAGCCGTCCTCTACTCTTGTATGGGGGGTCTTTGTTCCCAGAAAAGATGAGCGGTTTGATCGCAACCAGTGGCGAGAACAGAAAGCAGAAAGGGAACTGAGGGCAAAACGAGAAAAAGAAGCTCGCGCCCTTGCATCGTTACCGATTGAGGAACGGGATAAGGCTATCCGATCGATCTCGGAATACATCGGGTTGTCTCGTCGCCACCGTCAAGCTTTACTCGATCGGGGACTGACCGACGAACAGATAAAAGCGGGATTGTTCTTTAGTGTTGCTAGGGGCGATCGGGTTCCGGCGGGGACTCCTGCTAACCTTGCTGGTGTTGTTAACGGAAAAATAGCGGCTTCCCTTCCCGGTTATGCCTGTATTACCTTTGATCGACATGGCCATGCTACGGGTTGGCAGACCCGCCTTGATAACGCCACGGATGGGAATAAATATCGATGGGCGAAAGGGACGCATCAAAGCCATTTACCGAACGGGGAACTACCGATCACCGTCGCCTACCCTGCAATCAAAAGGCGAGAGTCGATCGGGTTTTGCGAGGGAATCTTGAAACCGAGAATAGCCGCAAACCGATGGAATCAGCGATTTATCGGCGCGTCTGGGGGACATTTTAAGGGCGATAACGCGAGCGGGGAGCAGGTTATCGAAATAGTCGCGGACGAGAAAGCCCGGCTCGGACTAGCGGACGGGGAACCATTACCGATCGACCTCTACCCAGACGCGGGGGACGCTCTTAATCCCCACGTCTTGAAACGGTGGAAAAAACAAGTCGAGTTCTTCCGGTCGATCGGTTGCGACCCGTCGTTTATCTGGTGGGATCAGTTTGAGAAAACCGATAACGACTGCGACGAGTTAACCGCCGAAGAGATAGAGGGTTCCCGCCGCATTACCCCGGAGGCTCTCGATCGGCTCTCCTATCAGGAAAGAATGCGCCGCGCTTGGAAAAAATCTAAAACCTTCACTCCATTGCAAACCGTCGATCAAGAATGGGTTCGGATAGATTTCGAGCCTGGGACTATAACTTGCGTTAAATCTCCTCTCGGTTCGGGAAAAACTCAAAATCTAGTTCGGTTTATCGATGAGAATCGCTCTTGGCTAGAGAATAAATCGCTCATCATACCAGGCTACCGAAATTCGCTTCTCCATCAAACTATCGAACGAATTAACGCGACTCGTACTGTCGGAAAACGGTTAATGTTCCACGTAGAAAACGAGAAGATTTCGGATAGCCACTTGAAGCCCTAGACGGTTCGGCAATTATTGTCGATGAAATCGTTAGCGTTCTCAAGCATTTACTGTTCTCTAACACGGCGATCGCCCAAAAGAGAGAACAGATCGTCGATTGGTTTGTCGAGGCGATAAAGCGCGCATCTCTCGTTATTTGCCTCGACGGGAATCTAGCCGATTGGGTGGTTCGCTTTTTCGAGGGAATCGAGAGCGGGAAGGAAATTCAAACGATCGAGAATATTTACCGGGGCGCACAAAAAAAAATTAACTTCCTAACCGGCTCGACTGTTGGGAATTTTATATCCCCGAACTCGAAACACGCCTACATAGAAAACATTCTCGACTCCGATCGCCCGATTGCGGTTTATGCCGATAGCCAGATACTTCTGGAAACTCTCGATAAAACGCTCTCGAAAGAGGGAAAAATTACCCTCCGTGTCGATTCTAAGACCGTTTCCGAACCCCGCGTCCAGGAGTTCCTGCGGAACCCCGACGATTGGATCGCGCGGAACCAGCCGGACGCGATCCTGTTATCCCCTATCGCCGAAAGCGGACTAGACATCTCGATCCGGGGATATTTCAGAAGTACCTACGGTTTTATCTTCGGGCAGTTAGACGCGGACGGAGCGGTACAGTTCACCTTTCGATTTCGAGACCCTGCGATCGAGCGTTTCTTATGGGTTATCGGAACGCCCGTCAAACACGATGAAACCCGCTTTCCGGCTTTCCAGGTGGATGTGAAAAAGCTTTTCAGCGATCGACTCTCTCTTGACCTCGATCGGGCGATGAGAGGGGAGATCGACGGGGGCGAGGTCATCTCGAATATCAAAAAGATGATCGACTCGGTTCACCCGGCGATTGCCGCGGCGGCCTACACCATTCGGGCTTTCCAGAATTACGAAGCGATGAATCTTCGCAAGTCCGTTCGATCGCTACTGGAGAGCCGCGGACACGAGGTTGTCGCGGAACGAGAGGAGTACGCATCTCCCGAGCTTTTTAACGCTACCAAACGCGAGGTTCAGCTTAAAGAGTGCGAGGATATCTTCAACGCACCCGAAAAAGAAGGCAGTTTCCGCTCCCGAAAAACCACTTGGATCGAGCAGTGTAGCGAGATTAGGTCTTCCTATCTCTACCGATTGCCCGGAATCGAGGATAAGCCCGAATGGTCGCCCGAATTCTTATTCCACGTGCGGTTCAAGGAAAAAGAGCGGGTTTCTCGAAAGGGAAAAGTCACCCGCCACGGGGAAATCAACCCGATCGATAAAATCTCCAACTACCATCTACTGACTAACCCCGAAATCGCTCGCGAGATCGCCTCTCGAAAATTTTCTCGAATGAAAGAGAAGGCGGCCGCGGGGGGGAAAGAATTCCCGTGGTTGTATAAGAATTTGGAGGCCACGATCCACGCTCTCCGGAGATCGGGTATCGAGAGACTTATCGGCTCGGATGAGTTTTATCGAGAGGATAGTCCTCTAACTCAAGAAATCTTAAAGAACTGCCGCTCGAAATCGGTTTCGCTCGCGCTCGGTACGCCTGGCAGAAAAAGCGCGATTCAGTTCATCGGTTCGATTCTGGCTCGGATCGGGTACGAGTGGGATTGTCAACCCCGGAAAGAAAACGGGCGTACCGTTAGGTACTATCGATGCGTAAAGAACAGGGATGTATGGGATAGTCGATTCACCGCAGCGATCCAAGAGTGTACTAAAACCCGGTGGGAAAAATTAATGTCCGACAAGCCCGAAACCGCGCAGGAGACAACCAAAAAAAATCCATCGGATGAAACCACCTCTAAGTCATATAAAGAAAGAATTCTGGCGGTTGCACCTGAAGGAAATATTTATATAAATAATATTGGGGTGAGGTGTAACCCGATCGCTGGTGAAAATTCTTCGGAGTGTACTACTTCTCTTGCGGGCGATCTCTACCCTGAACTCTCCGAACTCTACAATCAAGCCCGCATCGAAATTCCTTCCGCCGCGGGTGATCTACCTAGCGAGGCGGAAATAAACGATCTCGCGGACATGATCTCCTCTACCGTCCCAGACGATACCGATTGCTGGGAGTTCTTGCGAGGTTTCCCCCCGCGGGCGATCTACCTAGCGATCGAGGCGATCAAGGCAAGAAGGGGTCGATCGGCCTGGGAAAGTCACCCTCGCGTTTCGCGGGACTCGAACGAACGAACCGAACCGAACCAAACCGAACCAACCCTAAAACGGGCGTAACACTATGGATTACAACGACCTTCAATTAGAATTCGAGAGGATATTCGCGCTACCCTTGTGGCAACGCCCGATCGCTCTTGCGACGCTGGCAAAAGCCCGCGGCATTTCTAAGCCAGACGCGCGGAAGGCCTTTGACCTGTTCTCAAGCCAGAAGTACCGTGAGAAGTACCGTGAACAGAGAAGCGAGAGCGGAAAAATAGCCGTAAATAACCTACCGATTGATTCCCATGTCTAGAAAAAACCCAAAATATGACGAAATTTTAAGCCCCGTTCAATTACAGGTGATCGATGGCTTGATGTTAGGCGAAAAGCTCGTTCATCTCTCGAAACGCTTGAATATCCCCTATGATACGCTCTGGAGATGGACGAAAAATGAGATTTTTGCGGGGGAACTCAACCGCAGGAAGCGCGAGCTTGTCGAGTCCTCCCAGTCGCGAATTTTAG
This sequence comes from Microcystis novacekii Mn_MB_F_20050700_S1, assembly GCA_007096045.1. Lineage (GTDB taxonomy): Bacteria > Cyanobacteriota > Cyanobacteriia > Cyanobacteriales > Microcystaceae > Microcystis > Microcystis novacekii. Next base: position 4,313 of record SFAU01000035.1, read on the forward strand.
TGGCCTCTCAAATGGCGGTCAACACTCTGATCGAGGGAATGAGAGATCCCGATCCGAATATCCGGGTTCGATGCGCTCAAACTATCCTCTCTCGGCTCCCAGCGATCGAACTGCCTCCCGCGACCGATTGGGAAGCCAAAATGAGGGAACGCGCGGAAGACTTAGCGAGCGCGGAAGATGCCAGCGATGACCCTGCGATAGGGGAATTACTCGATAGTTTAGGGGTTTTTAAAGATCTCGAAAAAGCCGAGCAATGGCATGAAAAACTAAGGTCAAAAGCGATCGATGATTTACGATCGTGAGAAGTTAATCGTCTTCAAAGCCATCGGATGTGAAACAATTAAAAGCCTCTGGATACAGATACTCGATTCCTATCCATTGCCAATCAACTCGATCGAGATCGGCTACACCCTCACTGGGTACATAGTGGGATAAAACCTCACGACACCGGCCTAGAATCGCCGTTAGATTTCCGTTTTCCTCGCTCACAAGCCTCTCCATAATTTGAACGGCCTGTCCTAGAAATGGCTTTCCGGTAATCGGATCTAAAAGGAAAAAGTATAAATCCGAGAAATACTTGCGTATTTTCTTAGTTTCCTCATTCGGAATAGAACGGGAGTCAAATAGCCTGTAATAATGTTTTTTCGGGTTCATTTTTAAGCTTTCCCTCCTAGTAACTCTTGCATTTTCTGCCAGTTGTAACGGTAGCCGCGCTCACCGTGAATTCTGTAATGCGTTCCTAGCGTCGCTTGTTTTCGATGTCTCTCAAGAGTAGAGCGAGAGATTTTAAGCCTCTCGCAACACTCTCGCCAGTCTACCCATAAATCTGAGTTTAAAGCGAGATAGGTTTCCGTTAATAACTGAACCTGTAATTCTAGGCACTTGACCCGGTGTTTTAAATCTTCGATTTCGTTCATGTTATTTTCTCCCATATTGATAGAAATGTCCCCGCTCGATCGTTTGAAAAGTGGATACCCGTCTATAAAGGAATCTACAGATCGGGCATCCAAGTAAACGGTCTATCGTCGGGACGGTTTCGGGAAGGGAATCTCACCCGAAACTACCCCATTGAGATGGTCAGCGATCGCTTGTAGCCGTTTCTCGCTTTTGTCAGTCAATACCGATGAGTAGCCGCGGCTGGTTACAAAAGTTAGCCAGTAGTGTTTAGGGTTAAGCTCGTCTTGGCTGACAACGAATTTTCCGAAAGGGAATAAGGTCATTTTTTTTTCCTGTCTGATTGGTAGGGTGAGGGGAACGCGTTCCCCCCCGTGTCACGGGTTAGAGTCCGAATTGTTTCTGAGTGCTTAGGTAGAGCGTAGTAGCGATCGCCCGTCGGTCGTCAGCATCGATATTCTCTACTCGCTGATCCACAGTCTTTAGGCAGAAGTTAAACAGGTCGGCCATATCACCGATATAGGTGGCGATTTCTCGCTTTTGAGTAGAGGATAGGGTAGTATCAGTCCCTTTTTTAGGGGTTGGGTATTGGCTGTCGGCTGTTGGTTGTGGGGGAATGGGGGTCGGTTGTCCCAGACCAGCGATGGAGGAATTTTCGACTAGGTTGTATTTCCCTTTGGAATCTAGGGTTAAGGTGATGGGAGAGCTAGGGATGATGTGTCGCATCGAATATTCATCATCACCACCGCGCCATATCGTGACTTTTTCGCCATTATCACGGCGAACGGCATCGATAACGGTTCTTTCACCCTATTTAGTCGTCACCCGGCGGGGTCTGTCTTGCGCTACGGCTTCGATTAGCATCATAATTAAATTACCTCTTTTTGGGGTTTTAAGGCGATCGCTGGCTGATTGGTAGTTAGGAGCGGTCGCTTTTGGTTTATATCCTTAGTATAGTTCTAGTACTTTACTTGGTCAACTACTAATCAATAAGTCTTTTACCAGTCTTTTACTACAATATATTACTATTCTTGATAAGTCCTTTACTTAGTTTAATACCATACTATACTAAGAGTAAATGACCAATAGCTTATTAAGATATGGCAACCGATAACAGACCCGTAACCTGCTACCTACCTAAAGATGTAGAAGACTTTGTTACTCGGTATTGTACTGAGTACGGTATCACCCGAAAAGATAAAGACGGTAATATTCAGCCGTCACTGGGTACTGGAATCATTGAATTGCTAAAAAATCTTTCCCTCAATCCTGACAGCGTACCTAGTCCTTTATCTAGTATAGTACCTAGTAGAGTATCGGACTCAGATATGGAAAGTAAAATACGGGGTATATTACCTAGTCTTTTAAAGGATATATTACCCAGTCTTTTACCGAGTACAGAGACGAGTAAATTACCAGACGATCTGATCACCAGTGAACAGCTAGAGAGTGCGATGGGGGATTATCTCGCACAGCTAACGGCGATCAAGAGCCAGATTCCCCCGTTAGTAGATTCCCATCAGGCGATCGAGACTCTACTGGGAAAGTAGCGAGCCTTGAGGCCGTACTAGAAGCCTTAAGGCCAAACGGAGAGGATAACCCCGGCGATGAACCGAGTGGGGGAATGTCACGGGAAACCCTCGCCCCGATTTTCGATGACCCTGATCGAGGACTGAGTAACAAAGGGTTCGCCGCCGAGATCGGCGTTCACCCCGCTACGGTATCGCGGTATCGATCGGGGAAAATTGCGATACCCGATCGGATCGCGGGGGAATGGGAGATTCGCGGGGATAAATGGTATCGGAAAGGATAGAATTTCCTTAGTACGTTCACTCGATAACTAGAGAGATAATAGACGGTGTTTTCTAATAATCCTTGAAACTCTCTTGTAGGCTGAAGTACAGCGATAGTGGCTAACTCTGTATTGGCAAGTAAGTAGTTAGGAAATCCAGTCAACCATAAACAAGGGTTTATCCTTTTGTGTTCGGTTAACTGTAGTCTTGGTGAAGATTGGAGAGATCAGATATTACTGGAAAAAAATACTTTCCATCCGGCCGTGACAATGGCACTTCCCAAAAAGGATGATTAATGTCCAGACCTGATTTTTTTGGGTTCCTTCCACTGATTTTAGCCGATTGTCGATGCCTTCGATTTTCCCGTCTAACACTTTAATATCCCCTTTGATATCGGTTACTCGTATTTCTACTTTGGTTAACCGATCTTCTACCTTGTGGAGCTTCCCTTCAATCCTTGTCAGAACAGTTTCTCAGGAATAAGTAACAGTTAAGCATAAATACTTAAAATACCCTCATGTACGATCGCATTTACCTAAGAAAAAGCGCTTAATAAGTTGTTAAATTTCGGGAACAACATTAGCAGTATGCTGAAAATGAGCGAAAACTATTAAGATCATAGACCGAGTTTAATCTTATGCTAGAGAAAATACTATACGCTGATTCCGGCACAGGTCAAACCCAAGAAATGCTACAAGCATTGATGGATCTCCCGGCTATCCGGAAAGCGTCGATTACCATTCTCCGGGTTGTTCCCCCTCAGATTACCACCGAAGCTTTGGCCAGTAAATGGGAAGAAGGAACCCAAATGCTGACTAAAATCCTCCAAGAAGTCAAAATTGAACCGAGCAAAGTTTCCACGATTCTGCGTCAAGGAGATCCCAAAGATACCGTCTGTCAAGTTGCTGACGAAATCGGTGCCGATTTGATCCTGATGGGTTCCCGAGGACTGAAGCGACTGGAGGCAATTCTAGAAAATTCCGTCAGTCAATACGTCTTTCAACTGACTAATCACCCGATGTTGTTGGTAAAAGACGATATTTATGTCAAAAAAATCAAAAAGGTGATGGTAGCTCTAGATAAGTCTAGCTCGGCTGATTTAGCTCTCGATCTAGCTATTTATCTGCTGCGGGATTATCCTTCAGCAGAGTTAATTCTGGCCCGCGTCAACCCCGACCTAAAACCGGAATTTGCCCCCACCTCCCCCAAAGAAATGGAAGAAAACCCGATTTTAGCACCGGCAGTGGCAAAAGTGAAACGGATGAATATACCCTATCGCTGCCTGGTGACGGGGGGTAAACCGGGAGAACAACTCTGCAAACTCGTCGATGATTATAATGTCGATCTCTTAATGTTGGGTTCGCCCGATCGCCGTCCTTCCGTGGCCAAGAGTCTACCAGATCTCGATCGCCTTCTCGGTACTTCTCTCTCGGATTATGTGCGGGTTAATGTCAATTGTCCCGTCCTTTTAGCTAGAAAAGAAGGTATTTAGCCCGATTTAGCCCACATCGTCTGGGGATGGTGTGGGTAAAAAATGATTGGCTCAAAAATTAACCAACTAAGTACAGAAGAAGGGATTACTCAAAATTAATTGGAATTATCAGAAATTAATTTTGAGAGCAACTTCTCAGCACAAAGACTGAATTTTGTCAAGCAAAATTCTGACCGCCTTGATCATTACATCCGGTTGATCCATCCAGACAAAATGACTACTTTTATCCGCTTGTATTTCCATAAAATCTCTGGATAACTTGCCTAATTCTAGGTGCATCTCTTCCCGGAGTCGGTTGGCACTTTTGAGGGGAATAAACTGAGTCCAAAGGGAAGGTTTAAAAAAAGAATTAGCTTTAATACTAACTATCGGTAAATTACCGAAATTGTTAGCAGCACTCACCTGACGAGCACTTTGGTCGAGATTGAGCATTTCTCTACTCATCGTCATCCAGTGTTTAGTGCGACAGAAAGAACGCTTAACTCGATGACAAGAATCTGGGGAAAAGCGACGCAATTCTGGTTTTAATAATTCAAAAACTCCCAGAACTCTGAGAACTCGAATAATGCCTAAAATTGAGCCGATAATCGACATCCAAAATCCAGAGATAAAAAATAATTTTAATGCCTTTAATGCCCCCGACATTTTCAGCATTCCCTTCTCGTGTAAACCGTCGGTGAGTACCAAACCTACTACTTTTTCTGGGAACAGATGGGCATACAGTCGAACATTATAACTGCCAAAAGAATCACCAACTAAAATATAAGGTGGTTCTATTTGTGCTTGGGTTAGTAATTTATCTAACTCCTGAACAATTTGGTAGCTAGTCCGGGGATATGGACTAGGATCGCTCCAACCATAACCCGCTCGATCATAAATACAAACTCTGGCTAATTGTGACAATTCTTCTATCAAAAAATATCCCTCAATTCCTCCTAAACTATGGTCAATAATAATAGTCGGACTAGCCGTTCCCGCTAGACAAAAATGTAGGCGATATTTACCCACATTAATCAAACTACCAGGAGGTGCTTTTTGTTCTTCTAACCAAACAGATATCGTCTGATAAAGTGTCGTCGCTACTAGGATAGTTCCTCGAATTGATAAAGACATAACTAGACCTCTTGTAAAAATCAAAAGTTGTCAAGGGTGTGGTGGCTGAGTATTCAGTAGCCAGTAGTCAGGAGAATTAAGAATGAATAATCATCAATTAAATGGTCGATTTATTGGTGAGCGGCAGCCTAAGTACAGGACAAAAGGCTCTTCTGGTTTTCCTGTGTTACTTTTTTTTATGAATTAAAGCAAGCCAACAGCTTAAGTCGAAGATGTTCAAAATTGGTAAATCGATAACTTATTTTTTTAATAAGCTTTATTTTAGTAGTCATTCCCTCTGTTAATCCGTTGTTTGTACGATTTTCAAAGTAATTACAGATATCCCCCAAATGCCTCAGAAGCATTTGGACAATACTTTGACATAATATTAGGACTATTCTTATCCATTTTTCCAATTTTCTCTGAGCGGAACTCATCGGCTTGGAAGTCAGGGCGGTCTTGGGGTCTCCCCAAGTGGAACAACTGGTGTGCAGAGATTCCCTCTGGCCAGTGTTGGATAAGTCCTGTCAAGCTCTAAGGAAACTCGACGGAACCAAGAATCCCGAAGCGCTTAGTGCGACGGGAGTGTCAATTAAGGTATTCTATGAGGGGGAGAGAAAAATCCCGCCTTGAATCTGGTTGTTGTTGAAAAAATCCGTAAAAAATAGTTACGCTCTTGTATAATCCGCTAAAATCCAGAGAAATAGCTTTTGCCATGGCGACTACAGAAGCATTGAACCCCAGTCAGTTCTCACTCTTAACCAACCTCACCGCTGCTCGTTCAAGTTCACCCAACCCACAAGAAGAAATGGACAAAGTTATCATTCTCGTTAATGCCGAAGCTCAAGCCAGTGGTCAGATGTCTCGGCTATCGCCCGTTACCGAAAAGATGGTGATTGCCTTAAAAAATGCGGTTCCTAAATCCTTGGCCGTGGAGGTGACGGGGACGGCTTCTTTGTGGTCAAAAATGGAGTCGGGTAAAACTAGCCAAAATAATTTAATCTGGTGTCCCCTAACAATTCAATTGCCCAATTGGGTGAATTTTCCGGGTAAAAAAGTTTATCAAGCTTGTCGGGATATCGAGGAAAGACGCGCTTGGGTTGCCCATACCCTGCACTATAAAACCAGTCAGGGAGATTCTTCTTTTGGGGATCTTTGGTTGCCGATCACGGTGACATCTAAGGGTTTAGAATACGGTGAGGTAATCGGGGAGGGTATGATCCCTAACGCCTACAGTCAGCCGATTAGTCTAGAAAGAGAGAGTCTTAAGTCTTTACATCGGCTGGCAGCGCAATTACTGGATAATTTACAGGCTCCTGCTTCTGTTTATTTGCTACAGTTTCGTCTGTCTCATCGAGAAGTGGTTTTTGATCGTCTCTGGCCCTTTCCTGCTGCGCCTGCGATCGCTTCTCTGCGCGGTCAACAGACGGATCTCTATGCAGCCTACTGGAATTGTTTACGTCGGCAAGCAATGGTCGATCATTCCTTGGCTATTTAATCCAATAGCGCAGGAAAACTGTCTAACTTTGGCCACAACAGCGATCGATCCCTAAACTAGCTAAAATTAAATCCCTGAGGATGTTAGCGATCGCAATCAGCACAGGTCGGTCGCTGGCACTTTGATTATTACTGCTGCCCAAGAAATCAGCCTCCCTTTCATGGCTGCAGTTTAAATGCAATGCAGCTTAGCAGTAATTTATGTAGGGTTGGCTGAATAAATCTAAAAACCTCGTTGGATAAGACTTTTAGACTTTTTTCCCCTCAAAAAGTGCCAGCCCTTGAGGTGATCGGGGGGAAAATTCCAGGACTTTTTCCCTGAAAATTAGGTAGTTGACCACCTGAAAATCGATAAAACCCCACACCCCACACCCCACACCCTGCCCCCAGAAAAAGCTTTTTCAGCAAACCCTGTGTAAGTTGACAAAAGCGATACTTTAGCAGAATATTTAGAGGGAAAGTCTGAGGAGAGAACCACCTCTGGGTGGGATTTCGCCAAGAATCTAATTCAAGTCCACATCGTCGAAGCCAGAAATTCTCAGCAGTGATGCTAGAAGAATCCACGTCCGTTTACGGCGTGGGGTATGTCAAGAAGAAGTTAAAGGCAGACTCGCTTATACGATCGCTGATATCGCTCGGTTGGAAATCAATTGATGACCTACGGACAAATAAACTTATGATGGATCAGAGAAAATATTTACCCAATCAATCGGCCGCTAATTTCGGAAAGTTTTTGCTCATTGCTATTTTATTAATCGGAATTGGCCTACGATTTTTCAATTTAGAGCAAAAAGTCTATAGTGCCGATGAAGTTAGACGTATTATGCGTTTTTCGGGATACACGACTCAAGAGGTGCGGGAGCAGGCTTTCAACGGTCAAATTATTGGCAGGAAAGACCTACAATATTTTCAACATCCTCATCCCGAAGGCTCTCTATCCGAAGCCTTGCGCTCTCTGATGAGCAATCCAGAACATCCACCCCTATACAATTTGTTAGCGCGCTTCTGGATGCAGTTAATCCCCATCGAACATTCGGCCAGAACTTTCTCGATTTTCTTAAGCATCTTAGCCATTGCCTGCCTTTATTGGTTATGCCTAGAATTGTTCGATTCTTCGCTAACGGCCTGGATTGCAATCGCTTTATTCGCTGTTTCTCCCTTTCGGATACTTTCGGCACAAAATGCTACCCAATATAGTTGCTGGACAGTGACAATTATTTTATCGGGAATCGCTCTTTTGCGAGCAATCCGTAAAAATACGCTTAAAAGTTGGCTCTGGTATAGCCTGAGTTTAGCCTTGGCTTTTTATACTCATTTATTTTCTGCTTCTGTGGCCATCGCCCAAGCTTTATATGTGATTCTTCTAGAGAGATTGAAAATTACAAGAACAGTTGTTAGCTATGTATTGGCAGCTGTTGGCAGCTTAGTTTTATTTAGCCCTTGGCTATTCGTGATTTTTACCAACCTAGACAAAATTGATCGCAACACCCAATACTATCGACAGTTTAAGACTAATATCATCCAAATATCTCAAGCCTTATTCCGTAATATTGGTCATCTATTTGTGAATTTCTATCACCGCCAAGGCAGATTAGAGTCGGCTTTTCATCTATTAATATTATTGTTATTGGTTTATTCTCTTTACCATCTCATCCGATACGCATCGCCGAAAGTTTGGTTATTCCTAATAACTTTGATTGTTGTTCCTACACTGTTTCAAATTGTACCTGATTTATTAAAACCATCGCTTCGCTCCCTACAAGCCAGATATTATATGCCGGTTTTTCTGGCAGTGCGGATGGCTATATTCTACCTGATTGCCAGTTATATCGGCTCAAAATCGCCAAAAAATTGGCGGCACTATTTAGGACAACAAATCTTGCTAATTTTGCTGCTACTAGGTATAGTATCAGGTGTATTTCTGGGTTTAAATCCTCAGGCGGCTTTAGATGATCAAAGAGGTACAGCCAGTGGAGCTAATCTAAAAATCGCCCCCGTTTTAAACTCCATGACTAAGCCGATAGTTATCAGCGATAATACCCCTAGTTTCTTTTTGGCATTATCCTATTTAGTTAACGATCAAGTTAAGTTTCAATTATTTCAGGATGGCGATGTGGAATCGTGGCGGCAAAAACTCAATCTCAAGGAATTAGCCCAAAACTACAGTAATATCGTCGTGGCACATCCCGAAGAAGATTTTGTTAACTTTTTAAATGAGCAATACCCCATTCGTACAGAAAAATTAGCAGAGCAGCTAATAGAAATTAAACTCCAATAGCCGAGAAAAACTGTCTAACTTTGGCCACAACAGCGATCGATCCCTAAACTATCTAAAATTAAATCACTGACCGCGTTAGCGATGGCAAATTCACTATAAAAACTTTCGCGAAAATCAAAAGCCTGCATCTCGGTAACGATCGCAATCACCAAGTTACCGAGATCGTTTTCTCCTTCCAAACGCTGACGCAGAAAAATTTGACTAGCGCGTTCAGCGATAGTTTCATTAATAGCTTCGGGAATAAATTCTGCATCTAACCAACGATGTAAAGCGGTGCGCAGCCAAGTTTGTTCCTGTTGGGGATTTTCGATCGGTGGTAAAGTGATAGGCGGAATTGGTGCGGGATGATCGGGCATAATTAGAGAATGATCAGGCTACAAGACTGAATTCTTGGGGGGAGTCGTGGATACCGCCTCTATTATACAAGGATACGCACGCGGTTACTTTCTCATGGCCGATGAGGGGGGGCGATTGGATTGGTATTCTAGTAAAAATCGCGCTCTTATCCCTCTCGATCGGCGTTTTAGGTATCCCAAGTCCCTAAAACGAGTTTTGAATCAAAATCGCTTTAGCGTGGCTATTAACCGCGATTTTGCTGGGGTTTGTGCCGGTTGTGCCGATCGCTCGCTGACTTGGATTTCCCCGGAGTTAATGCAAATCTATCAGCAATTACACCAAGCCGGTTGGGCCCACAGTTTCGAGACTTGGCAAGGGGATCAATTAGCGGGGGGGATTTTAGGTTTAGCAATTCGCGGGGTTTTTATCGGGGAATCGATGTTCTATAAAATTCCCGATGGCTCTAAGGTAGCCATGGTCAAGTTAGTTGAACACCTCAGAGAACGGGATTTCTGTCTATTTGATGCCCAAATGCAAAATCCCCATCTGGCTAGATTTGGGGCCTATACTATCCCCGAACAAGAATATCATGCCCGACTGGAAAGCGCTCTGTTGAAGCATTGCCGTTTTGTTTAACTTAGTGTCAGCAGAAGTCCCTCGCTTTTAGCGATGGGATGAATGCTGACCAGCATATAGACAACTTTTGTAATTATGTTATAATTGTCTGTAAGAGAAAGCGGAGATAAAAAG
>SFAU01000036.1 GCA_007096045.1 Microcystis novacekii Mn_MB_F_20050700_S1
GGAATATTACAGGTTTGCACGGAATCAAGAAAAGTTAGATAGGACAAAATACCATGATAAGCAGCTCTTTCTTCGTCGGTAAGATGCCCGTATTCAGTCACGTCTTGAGTGATATCTAAGCGTTGCGGTATCCAGAAATTTTCGCGCATTTGTTGATATAAACCTACCGCCCAAGTGTATAGGTTATAACAGATTTTCGGTAAAAAGTCAAATGTTTTGACTAGGAATAAATTGAAAATCTAGGGCTTCTGCCAAAGTAAATGGGCAATCCTTCGGGAATTTATCTAGGTTTATCCCTATTTCAATAGCGGCTTTTTGTCTGGCTTTATTATAGCATTTTTTAAATTGTCTTCTGTTAAAAAAAATATTAAGACTAGGGCTATTTTCTAAATCTTCTTCGATTCTTTTGCGATGCTCAAAAAGGGTTAATGCCCATTTTCTGTTTTGGTTTTTTTGCTATTGTAAGTATTTTAGTAAATGCCATAAAATCACGATCAGATTGCTTTTTAATGCTTTCTGTTGACTGATAGACATAGATTTTATTTCTTCAATTAAATTCTCTAAATCTAAATCAGAAAATTGATGATTTTTCAGTAAATTAATGGTTTTATCTAACCAGAGATAGTAGTCTTTTTCGTATAAATTCTTTTCCATAATTATCCCCATTATTTTGATATTTCAGGAAACCAATCCTGATTTAAAGCCTGTTCTATAGTGCAAATTGGAGCTAAACTGACCAAATTTTCAGCCATTCCCGATAATTCGATTAAAGAAATACGAGCTTCTTGAAAAGAGTTGTTAAAAATTTCAATCAGATAAGGCTGTAAACTAGGACTATCAGCAATAATTCTTTTTATGGCACGACGGAAATTCCTAATTTCATTTTTCCACCCTCTTTGATTATATTCTAATTCCGATTGCCAGTAAGCTAGTTTCAGCAAATGTTCTAATAACCGAGTTAAATAACTTTCTAAACTTCGTTTCTCACTTTTCCCCATACTAATAATTTCGTCAATTAAATTCTCTAAATCTAAATCAGAAAATTGATGATTTTCTAGTAAATTAATGGTTTTATCTAACCAGAGATAGTAGTCTTTTTCGTATAAATTCTTTTCCATAATTACCCACATTTATTTGCTTTTATCCGCTGTCAATATTATTTTGATATTTCAGGAAACCAATCCTCATTTAGAGCCTGTTCTATAGTGCAAATTGGAGCTAAACTAACCAAATTTTCAGCCATTCCAGATAAATCCAGAAATAATTTACGAGCATTTTGATCACAGGGCAAGAAAATTTCCGATAGATAGGGCTTTAAACTGGGACTGTCTTCAATAATTTGTTGAATTCGTAGGCGAAAGTTACGAATTTCATTTTTCCATCCTCTTTGATTATATTCTAATTCCGATTGCCAGTAAGCTAGTTTCAGCAAATGTTCTAATAACCGAGTTAAATAACTCTTTAAGCTTTGTCGTTGACTTTTGCCCATGTCGCTAATCTCCTCGATGAGATTATCCAAATCTAAATCGGAAAATTGATGATTTTCTAGTAAAGATATGGTTTTCTCTATCCAGAGATAGTAATCTTTTTCGTATAAATCACTCTTCATTGCTTAATCCTCTCCGAGAAACTCAGGAAACCAATTTTCATCTAAAATTTGTTCGATTGCTCCAATAGGTGTAGAACTTAAAAGTCTTTTATCGATGCCAGAATCTTCGACAAATAGATGGCAAGCATCCTCATAACATTGATCGAGAATCTCGGTGAGGTAAGATGCTAAGTTTGTATTATAAGTTCCCTCCTTTTTGTTGCTAATAATTCTTTTTATTTGAATGCGAAAATTTAAAATCTCCCGTCGCCACTTGTTTTTATTGTAATTGCGCTCAGATTGCCAATAAGTCAATTTAAGTAAATGTTCCAATAGTTCAGTTAGTAAACTCTCTAACTTCTGACGTTCTCTTCTGGACATATCTTTGATTTCCTCGATGAGATTATCTAAATCCAAATCAGAAAACTGATGATTTTCTAGTAAAGATATGGTTTTCTCTAACCAGAGATAGTAATCCTGTTCGTATAAGTTTCTTTCCATAGTCACTCATCTTAATTAACTATAATCCAACTAAATCATCAATTATTATCATCCTCATATTCAGGAAACCAATCATCATCCAAAGCTTGGGCAAGAGTGAGAATTTTTTCCGTGGGCAAAGTATTAATTTTTACTCCCATTTTTCTAGCTAGGATACGAAGGGCTGACTGATAACATTTATCAAAATTATTCTCTAGATAGGACTTTAAACTTGGATTATCATCAAGAACTTCCCATAAATCAATTCTAAAAATAGTAATTTCTCCTTTCCAGTGATTAGCATTATATTGGCGTTCCGATTCCCAATAAGCAAGTTGCAGCAAATGTTGGATTATTCTAGTCAACAAACTTGTTAAGGTATGTTTTTCCTTGATACCCATACTTTTAATCTCCTCGATGAGATTATCTAAATCCAAATCAGAAAACTGATGATTTTTTAGTAAAGATATGGTTTTCTCTATCCAGAGATAGTAATCCTGTTCGTATAAAGTCTTATGCATAGCTGGGATTAGGTGATGAATAAGACTTATTTTAAATGATATGAAAAAATTAAGGTGGGCAATGCCCACCCAAGTTAACCTTAATTAGCGCAACTAGAACAACTATCGTCAGACTCTCGAAAATTGTCCTTTTGTACGGTACGGATATAATAAATCGCTTTACACCCCAATTCCCACGCCATGATTAGAGTATCAAAGATATCTTTAGCAGTGAGACAACGGTTGGGTTCTGCGGGGAAATAAACCCCTTCATTGAGGTTGAATAATAATTCCATAGAAATCCCCGTATCAATCCATTCTTGCATAGTAGCGATCGCTTTCACCACTTGCTGCTGTTCAAGATTTTTGTTCTCTGGATAAAACCAGAAAGCTTCTTCAATAAAAGGTGGCGCGATGGGAACAGTTCCCTTTGCCCATTTATCGTAGAAAAAGCGACTATAAACCGGCAAAACACTAGCGGTACATCCCTGTACCAAACTAGAAGAAGTATTAGGAGCAATGGCGGTAATATGGGAATTACGGATGCCAAATCGTTGAATATCTGTTGCTAATTGTTGCCATCTTTGCGGTTGACTAGCATTATTCAAAAACCATTCTACTGGTTTTGCCCCGATTAATTTACCTTGACTCCATTCGCTACCCAAGAAAGCTTGATAAGTGCCGCGTTCTTTGGCTAATTCCATCGAGGAATAGGTACACCAATAGCCAATTTCTTCAAATAAATTACTAATTTCTGACAGGTTATCGTAGGATAATTTCCGTTTGGCTAACCAGTCAGCTAATCCCATCGCCCCTACCCCAATAGTGCGATATTTATCGTTGTGGTTTTTAGCATTATCAAAGGGAGGATTAGTGATATCGATAGTATTGTCGAGAATCCTGACAGCGATTTGACAATTAGACTCGATTTCTTCCTTGTCGATGTTGGCTAAATTAAGGCTAACTAAATTACAGCAATGGGCAGTTTTATCGGGGGTGACATTGCTAAAAGATTCGGTGCATTGTCCTGTTAGAATGCCGTTAAACATTCCCAGATGACGCTTGGGTTCTGTAAAACAGTAGGTGTCATCTCGACGACAGGTTAACTCTACCGATTCAATGCGGATAAACTGAGTAGCCGAACGTTGGGGTTCTTTTAAAGTCCATTGTAAGCGATGGGTTTTAAGTCCCAATTGACCAAGTTGAAATAGTCCGACAGAATTAATCAGTAAACGATATTTTGGTTGACAGAGATATTCTTGATAATTTCCCTTTCCATTTGGCATCAATTTATAGCCACCGTCATCCATAAAAGTAACTTTGGAATCAACTCCTAAAGTCTGTAACATTAGGCGAATATCGAGCAAAAATTGCCGGTTAACAGCAGCAATCTGGAGAGACTCGTTAGAACCATTGCGGGCAACTGTTCCATCGGCATCAAGTAAACCAGCTAACCATTCTAAACGAGATTTAATTGTGTAACCATTGAGAGGAACTGTAAATTTACTGGGAATATCTAACGGGAGTTTACAGACGATCCGATCTTGTTTACTGTCATGATATACCCCTAGGGTATCGGTTTCTTTTCTCCAAAAAGTACCTTTTTCAATAGAGCCATTTCCCCGATATTTGTTACGAATAGCCAATAAGGGAAGTAACTCTTTTTTAACTCCGTATAGGTCAACTTCTGGCATTCCATTGTTTCCGTAACTCCCATCTCCAGAAAAGAATCCTGCGGTGTAGGCGTAGGGAAAGTCAAGATCATTTTCTGACTGGATGAGAGGCAGCTGGTATTTAATTAATTTATCTCCTTGTTTGAGGTCTTTTGCCTCCACAATTTCCACGGTTCCCTTGTAGTTTTTCTGAACGTAAAACTTATGGTAGTAAGTACATTCTAATGCCTCTCCGTTAGAGAAATTGACCTTTAATAAAGGCTGGTTTTCTCCAGTCTTTTTAACTAATACTTCTGACCACTCCAATCCATTCCAGACATTAACATATTCCCCCACCAAATCAGCGATTGCTATTTGTCCTCGGTCAGTGAGAATTTTTGTTTCTCCCGCGACGCATAAATTTACACCGGGGATATAGCCATCGTGTTTATTAGGATTGGCGCGATTGATGGTATCTTTAAAAGCAATGTAGGGCATTCCTGTTTCCACTTGGGAACGCATGATACTTTTAAATAAGTCCCGGGCATTAATTTTTTTATAGAGGAGAATCTCTTGATCTAAATTAGCTTCTACTAAACGATAAGCCTCTTCAAATTCTTCCCCCCATAGTTCCGCTAATTCTATACCTAATTTTCTGCGAACTTCGTAGGGATCTACTAATGTCCACTCGGCTTTATTTATCACCCGACGCATAAATTCATCGGTGATAACTAATTGGGGAAAAACATCATAAGCTTTGCGTCTTTGATCACCGTTTTCTGTCTGCATTTCCAGAAATTCTGGCACATCTAAATGCCAGATGTCAACACCGACAGTTACTGCCCCGGCGCGTCTTCCCCCCTGATTTACTGCAATAGCTGTATCGTTGAGTAATTTAATCCAAGGAATAATCCCCCCGGAAGCGTTAGCTTTCCCCATTACCCAGCTACCAGTGGAGCGAATTCTACTTACATTTACCCCGACACCGCCACCATTTTTTGAGATGCGGGCAGCATTAGTAATCTCGCTGAAAATGCTTTCTAAACTGTCGTCAATGGAGAGGATAAAACAACTGGTTAGGGAACCTTTGGGAGTGCGTAAATTGGCTAAAATTGGGGTGGCAAGAGAGATTTTTCTTTGAGCAATCCCTTGATAAAATTTCTTCGCCCAGTGGAGTCTATTAGCTGGTTCTTCCACAGTGGCAAGCAGTAAGGAACAGGTTAATAATGCCTCTTGGGGTAACTCATTTTTGAGTAAATAACGGCTAGTGATTAACAATGCCCCGGCGTAATCATAATCGATGTCCCAATCGGGATTAATCCAAGAACCAGCTTCTTTTAATTCTGCTTCGGAATAGATGAGAATCCTTTCGTCGTACAGCCGATTTTTAACTTGAGTTTTGACAGTTTTCTCGTAATTTCCGTACTGATAACCCCGGACTACTAAGGTATCTTTCCACAGACTCCAAATATGCAATCTTCCCGCCACATAGCGCCAATCCGGTTCCTCTGGACTACACATTTCTAGGGCGCAATTAATTAAATTATCCTGTATTTCCCTGGTGGTAATCCCATCCCGCAGGCGCGTGGTTAAACCCGCTTCTAAGGCGATTGAATTGACTTTTTTGCCTTGACAAGCCCACTCTACCACGTCACGAATTTTGCCGATATTTAAGCTTGTGGTGGAACCATCGCGCCGAATCACTCTAATTCCATGGCTGCCCATATTAGCTAAAGGGGTAGAACGAAAGGGTATTACTTCGTTATTTTTGTGAATGGAGACGGTAGTAGTCAAGGGCTTCGATTGCATAATTGGGAAATTGCGGCGTTAAAAAACTTGACAAATTAATCTATTTGTACTAGGGTATTCTATCAGATTTTCTGGGAAAACACAACATCTAGCGTGTTAAATAATCCTATCACTCTATATATGGTATAGCCAGGATTATTTTGTTCCCTAAAAACAGTGTTTTGGCTGACATTTTCTGGAAAAAATTCTCGATTCTCTCTCAAGGTAGTTCTTTTGTATGCTTGACAAAAAGCTTTTTCTTTGATAGCAAAAACAGATTGACAAAATACTTTTGCTCCGATTCTGCTTGACTGCTGAGGAGGTTGTGGTCAGACTTTATTTGTTCTTAACTTTTCGATAATCTAAGACAAGAGTGGATTAAAAGTCAAATTTCCTCCGAGAACCTCTGAGAGAGTAAAATTTCTCTTTTCGCTATTTAGTGGCTTACCGCTAGAATAATAGGACAAAAACGCTATATATAGCGTGTAGCCAGTAGAGGACAAGGATGAAATATTTAGAAGAATGGCGTGATAGCGGGGTGGATGCGGAGTTAATCGATCTCAATGTCACCAGTTTAGCGGGGTTATCTCCCAGTGAATACCTACTCTACTCCCAAGAACTACCGCGACGCAATGATGGCAGGGTTAGGGATAGTATTCTCAAGCGTTATGAACATACCAGTCAAGGCGGTTGGTGGTGTTCAGGAATTGACTTACTAACGGGTAATTATGACCTTTGGGGCTGTTTTAAGCCCGATTTTCCCCGTTTAAGCTTCGATAAGGCTAAACCGATTAAGTACGAACATCCCCCCCAAACCCCTACGGGAGTCTTTGCTTTGCGGGTTCCCCTGAAAATTTGGCAAAGGATAGCCCAGTGTATCAGTATTAATATTTTAACTGAAGAAGTGGATAATAAGCAAGAGGATCTCGGTTTTTGGTCTTGGGTAATGAAACATCCAGAGATACCTATTTGTCTTACGGAGGGGGCGAAAAAAGCGGGGGCATTATTAACAGCAGGTTATGTGACAATTGCCTTACCGGGGATTCACAATGGTTATCGTACTCCCAAGGACGAACTAGGTAGGAGAATCGGCAAATCTCATCTAATTCCGCAGCTAGAAAAATTAGCTAATTCCGGACGAAAGATTTATCTAGTTTTTGATCAAGAAACTAAACCAAAGAACCAACAAGCGGTTAATTTAGCTTTACAGAGAATGGGTTATCTATTCAGTCAGGCTAACTGTGAGGTAAAGGTGGTTACTTGGGATGCTGCTGATGGTAAAGGGGTGGATGATTTACTAATCAATCGAGGGGAAGATTACTTCCAACAAGTCTATCAGAAAGCTACCTCTTGGGAAATTTGGAAGGCAGCGAGTTTAAATAGTTTAACTCTCCCACCTCATCTAGAGTTAAATAGCCGTTACTTGCCAGATATTGCCATCCCTACATCAGCGCAGTTAATGGCGATTAAATCGGCTAAAGGTACGGGGAAAACTGAGTTTTTAGCCAAGATAGTTAAACAGGCTATTGCCAATCAACAAAAAGTTTTAGTTATCGGTCATCGGGTGAAACTGGTGGAGGAGTTATGTCAACGCTTTGGTTTAAACTATATCAGCAAAATTAGGGATAATCCTGCGGCACAAATTTACGGTTATGGTTTATGTATTGACTCTCTCCATCCCCAATCACAAGCTAAATTTCAAGCGGAAGATTGGCAAGAAGCTATGATTATTATCGATGAGATCGAACAAGTCCTATGGCATGGGTTAAATGGGGATACTTGTAAAACTAATCGTGTAGCAATTTTAAAGTCTTTAAAGTCGCTGCTGCAAACTGTGGTCAGCAGTGGGGGCAAAGTCTTAGTTGCTGATGCTGATTTAAGTGATATTTCCCTGGATTATTTAACTTCTCTAGCGGCGATTAAACTAGAAACTTTTTTGATTAGTAACGAGTGGAAACCTAGTTATCAAGAAGCTTGGCGAGTTTATAACTACTCTGATAATACTCCCCAACAGCTAGTTAAGGATTTAGTCAAACATATTAAAGAGGGAGGAAAACCTTTTGTTTGTCTGTCAGCACAAAAGTTAACCAGTAAATGGGGGACAATTACCCTAGAATCTTATCTAGGAAAGCAATTTCCCCAGAAGAAAATTTTGCGGATAGACTCAGAGTCATTGCAAGATTCTAGTCACGCTGCCTATGAGGCGATTGGCAATTTAAATCAATTGTTGCTTAACTATGATATAGTTCTGGCTAGTCCCGCGATCAAAACGGGAATTAGTATTGATATTCAGCAACACTTTACCTCGGTTTGGTGTTTGGCACAAGGGATTCAAACTCCCACTTCTATCGCTCAATTTTTAGGGAGAATTAGAGAGAATATTCCTCGTTATATTTGGTCAGCAGTGTACGGATTTAATCAGGTGGGCAATGGTTCCACTTCTATCCCCAAACTTCTCACCTCTGGACACCGATTAACCGAGGTTAATATTCGCTTACTACACCAATCAGATTTAGAATCTCTGGAGGATTTAGATACAAGTTTTCAAGCGGAATCTCTCCTCTGTTGGGCTAAAATGGCTGTGCGAGTAAATGCTTATATGCTTAATTATCGTCAGTCAATTCTAGGGATTTTACAAACAGAAGGTCATAGAATTAAAGAACTAAATCAGGAAGAAGAACTAGAAATAACTAATCAGTTAACGGAAGCAATTGAAGAAATTAGAGAACATAATTATCGTTCTGAATGCGAGGCAATTGCCAGCGCAGACGAGATCACGGAATCAGAATATCGTCTGCTAAAAAAACAGTTAATTAAGTCAGCAAAAGAAAGGAGAATTATTAGGAAATATGACCTATACAAACGCTATGGAATCCCCGTCACACCGCAATTAGTGATTAAAGATGATCAGGGATGGTATCAAGAACTACGCCTACATTACTTTTTGACAATTGGGCGACAATTTTTGTGCGATCGAGATGCTTTAATTGCGCGTAAACTGATAGAATCTGGTCACGGAAGTTTATTTATTCCTGATTTTAATGGTAGTCAATTAGGAGTGATTATCGGGACGTTAGAAGTGTTAGGAATTCCCGTATTATTAGCTAACCCTGAAAGAGAATTAACTAATCATGATGCCGATTTACAAAAAATGGCCGAAATCGCCATTAAAAACCGTAACGAGATTAAAACTATCACCAAGATTAACCTCTCTCATACTTCCCGTCCTCTGACGATTATTCGTAATTGTTTAAACTTGTTAGGTTATGAATTAACCAGCAAGGGCAGCCAGAGAATTGCTAAAAAATCGCTAAAAGTTTATCAGATTGTTGCCCCTCAGGATGGTAGAGAACAAGTGTTTCAACAATGGTTATTTAGAGATGAAAAATGTGCGGGAAGTTCTGAGATTTGGTATGAAGACTATATTTTTTCTCTGACCCAGAAACCATGCCTAGGCGAACCAGAAAATGCTTATATTCAATTAAGTCTAGAATTATAGTCTAGCTATGGGGAAAATTGGGGTGCATCTCATCTGTGTAAATATAACAAGTAGGGATTTTTGCGGGGAAACTTTCTGCTAAAATTGGGCGTTACTTTCGGTTTTATCACTCAATCCCAGCTTTTGGGGGGTTCTACCCCCCAAACCCCCCGTTGGGGGCGTGGCGCCGCCCCCAAACCCCGGAGCGCATTAGCTTTTCGGTGGGATGCTTACACGCGATTGTTCATATTTTTGTACTAATTTAAGAGTCACTGATAATTGCTGATCGTCGCTATTTCTGCAAATGTGGGATGCAATGGAAAATTGCCTATTTAAGCGACTTTTTTCCCTAAAATGACCACATCAGCCAGAAAATCGTCTAGCTCGGCAATTTGGGGTAAATAACCCCATCGTTGAAAGCCGAATTTTTCAAAGAGACAAATACTGGCTTGATTGTGGGCAAAAATAATACAGATAAGATTAGATATACCCAATTGGGGACAGCGATCCAAGGCATATTCTACTAATAATTTACCGATTCCACGACCTTGATAATCGGGGGCAATATATAAACTAACCTCTGCCGTTTTTTGGTAAGCGACACGACCATAAAACATCTGTAAACTCAGCCAACCCACCACCCGACCGTCGATCGCTATTACCCAGATGGGATACTGTTCAGGATCGTGCTTTTTAAACCATTCTCGCCGACTTTCGAGGGAAATCGGCTTTAAATCTGCGGTTGCCTTGCGAGTGGGAACAGCAGCATTATAAATCTCGATAATTATTGGTAAATCTGTTTCTTTAGCCTCGCGAATAATCATAGAATATCAAGTAAGATGAAGTATAAGCTAATTTTGCCTTGTCTCCTAACTTCTGAACTCTCCTATATCTCTCAATCTTACTTTAAAATTGAGTTTGATAGCGGACGGTAAACTCATTCAAATTGTAATCGTAGGAGAAGCGGATAAAAGACTGGGAATTGACTCGATAGACGGTTTCCAAATTGGGAAGAATATTAAAATCCGTTGCTCCGATCGCATTACTAACCGCATTCTCCACATCATACACGACTCCTTGGGCTAAGAGGGGAATCGCCAACTGAACCACTCCAAATTGAATTAATTGTTCCGTATTTTTACCCTGTAGACCATTAAAAACCGACAGCAATTGTTCCCCCAAAAGTCGAACGATTTCCCCTTGGCTGCGGGGGGGAGTGCTGGTTAATTTAACTAGGGGAGTATTAAGCAGTCCCTCGTCTTCACCTCTAGCAAAAGCCACTGCTTGTAAACAATTAGCAGCTTTTTGTAATTCTGCATTTGTATAGTTTTCCTCTAGGGGAAAAGGGGGACTATCGGGACGAATTTGGCACACTTCATTAAGATTACGGCCTAAATTTGGTAGCAAGCGGTTTAATTCTCCTTCGACGCTGAGGGTGACATCGATCCTTTGAATGCGATTGAGACTATCATCAGGAATTTCATTACTAGGAAAATCCCCCCCCGGACGGGAGATAGCAAAATCGCGAGATTGAGAAAATTCGCTGAGAATTGTTCGTAGTTGAATGTCAACAAAGGGGTTTAAAAGTCCCAACCCGCGACTAGAATCGAAAACAATAACATTTTGATTGCGTCGGTTAAGAAGAAAACGCGTATCGATGTAACTAACCCGTCCTCGATCGAGATTAATCACTCCATTGGTTTGTAATTTCTCCAGTGGAGTGAGCGGACCGTTCAGGGTTAAAGCACCACTAAAATCAAATTGATACAAAGGTTCTTGTTCGATGGATAATCCTGCTAAAGACACTTGGAAATTATTTAAAACTGGAGTAATATTGGTCGTCTGAGGAATGTTGAGAGGCTGCAGCCAGCGACTCACCGGTTTATTCGTTTCTTGATTAATTTCTGCGGTGCGAGGAAGAAAAACTTTACCTCTAGAAAGACGCACATTCCCCCCGATAATTGGTTGTTGAATTGTTCCCGTTACCAGGGCATTCCCAGCAATTAATCCCCGATAAAGGCCATTAATTGCTATGTCTCCCTCTTGAATATTAACTGTTAGGGGATTAGGATTATTTTTGATGGCTTGAAAGAAAGGTAAAACTCCCACCACAGAAATTTGTCTGTCAGCGATCGAGCCTTGTAATTCCTCTACTGTTAAATTTTCAGGGGTTAACCCAATGCGGCCATTTACGGTTAAAATCTCTGGAAAAGCAACACTGCGGATAGCGGCATTATCGAGAGTAACTATACCATTTGCTTCTAAATCTTTGATTTTTAAGCCCTCTTTTACATCTAATCTTCCCGTCGCTGAAAGAACTACCTCTCCCTCACCGTTAACCCATTCGATGGCGTTTTGACTGATAGCTTCAATTAATTTGATTGCATCGGTTCCTAATTTTGCTTGGATTTTTAATTGATCATTACCCGGTAAGGGAGGATAGGGAATGCTGGCATAGAGTTGGATTGATTCGGAGGAGGTTGTCCGCAAATCAAAACGATACTGATTATAGGTAAATAAACCAATTATATCCTGATTAATATTTTGGGCATTAATTGCACCATCAATAAAGGCAAAGTTACCCTGAATACGAGGATTTAATAAAGTTCCTGTAATTTGTCCTTGAGTTTTTAGACTACCGGATACATCCAAGGGAAACTGGACGAAATTTCTCAAGAGATCGAGAGAAAGATTTTCCACGGCAAAAGTTCCCTCTAATTTTTTTAAAGAAAAATCACCCGCTAAAAATACGGAAGAATCTCGTGATTTTAATCTAATCGGTTCTATCCTGAGCAACTGACGATTTAAGTTAAGATTAATTGTTACTTCATCAATCGGAATTAATTGGGTATCGGTGGTGACAATTCCCAGAGGATTAACAATATTTACTGTCGGTCTTTGGGGTCGCCATTCCCATCTACTGCCCTGAAATTGTACGCTAAGATCGGGATTTTTTAAAGTCCCGGTTAAGGCTATATTTGCTTGATAACGGCCGCGAAAATCTAGTTCGGAAGGTATCCCGACTACCCCTCTTTCCCCTGCTAATTGCTGGATTATTTCTTCAATTTTTGCCCGCAAATTTACCTGTTGTGCTAGGGAAGCTTCGGGATTACCTACTTCTAGGGGACTGAGTTGAATAGCTGGGTCATTCTCTGAGGAGAAAAAGTTGATTAAACTGGTTAAATCATAGATACTAGCAACTGATAATAAATCTTGAATATAACCTTGATCTACCCTGAGTTTAGCTTCTATTGCTTGGGTTTGCCAATTAAATAAACCTTGCAGATTATATTGACTTGCACCCGCTTGTAAACTCCCCGCTTGCAGTTGAACTATAGAATCCCGATAAATTAACTCTGCTGTTAATTTTTCCCCAATTAAGTTACCTAAACTAGGTTGATTAATCTCTAGTTGTCCCTCACCCTGTAAGTTAAATAAATTGATGTCTAGATTGGCACTCAATTGTCCAGCAATAATCCCCGGAATATTGTAGGCTGCCGTGGGAGATATTTTCAGGATTTCTAGGGGAAAATTGGCAATCTGAACATTTAAATTTTCTCCGCTTCGTATAGCTGTTGCTAGAAAAGGAGTCTTATTTCCAAAAGCTTGGCGAATATTTATCCCTAAGGGAAGATAGGGCAGCAGACAATTATTTTGTTGACAAGGATCGAAAGTTAGGTCAATAATGTCCTGATTTCCACGCAGATTTAAACTAATATTTTGACCGATTCCCGCTTGAATTGTTCCTTTTAAGATAGGTTCAAAGAGTCGCTCATTAATGCTAAAGTTAGCTAAATTGATATCCCCTTTGATTTGTATATTTCCCACTTTTTGCCAAGCAGTTAAGAGATTTTTTCCCGTGATTTGTCCTTGAAATTCTCCTATCCCTGTCAGTGTCGATTCTTTGGGTTTTAGGTTAGAATCAATCGGTAAAAGCGATATAATCTGCGTTAGCGGTACAGCAGCAAGGTCGGTTTTTGCCTGTAGATTTAAGTTAACCTCAGCGATATCGGGTTGACTGGTAAGATTAGCTAAAAGAATATTTCCTCGCACATCAAAGCTATTTTCTCCCCACTGTGCCGAGAGATTATTAACCTGAATTGGTGTTACTCCCTGCCAAATTTCTTCAATGTTTCCCGCTAAATTAGCTCTAAAATCTAAGTTAGGAATCGAGATTGATTTTATTCCCCGCAATTGCCCTAGCAGGGCAGCGGGATCGAGATTAGCGGCAATAATATCACTTTGCCAGAAATTATTATTCAGTTGTGCCTTAGCTTTAATTTCTCCTTTGGCTACATGAATACGAGAGTTGAAAACTGCTTTGACACTGCTTAAGTTCAGTTGTTTTTCTAGCAGGGAGTCGAAAATAGTTTGGGCATTTCCTGTTGCTTGAAACCTCGTTTGGTCAATATTCAACGCTAGGGGAACATTAGTCTGAAAACGCTCTAAGCTACCCAGAATATTAAAAATACCTTTGTTTAACTGAATATCAGTATTAATCGGATTCTTATCTACTAATAAGCGAGTATTTACCCTAGCATTGACGCTGGACAAATTAGGGATTTTTCCCGCTAGTAAATTATTGATTGCACCCGTGAAATTGACTTGGGTTTTTCCTAGACTAACAGGAATATTTATATTGGGTAAAAACGGATTTAAGTTAATGCCAGCCGTATTAACTATACCGCTTAAAATACCTTGTTCCAGTTGGGTTGTCGTTCTCAGGGATTGATTATTGACAAATAACTGTATATCGCCCTCTCCGCGCCAAGTTTTTAAATCCGTTAAAGTACCACTAATCAGAGAATTTATTCCACCAGCAAAGCTGATTTTTGCCCTGCCTAAACTGACGGGAACTGTTAAATTTTCCACTAGAGGATTGAGACTAATTCCCCCAGTATTAACTGTTCCTGTCAGGAAACCTTGATTCAGTTTGGCTGTAGCAATTAAAGGATTATTATCCACTAATAACTCCAGATTACCTTGACCTTGCCAACTGCTAAAAATATTATTTTTATTCTTCAGTAATTCTCCTAAATAACCTTGTAAATTAATCTGCGATCGCATTAATTTAACTTGGGTTGGTAAGTTAGGCAATAGGGAATTAATCGGCAATCCCGCTAAGACAGCTTTAGCCTGAAGATTTCCCTGCAATACTTGACTATTGACTAAAATTGTGCCTTGTTTACCGCTAATTCTTAAGTTAGCAATTCCGTTTAAAGTATTAACATTGATTTGGTCAATTTTGCCACTAATTTGAATATTGGCTGTCTCTAAATTTAAGGGTTCTAAGGTTTCTAAGTAGGGGCAAATAATATCTACATATTGACAAACGATAGGCACAAAAGGAGTCAATAAAAAGTTATTACCCGTGATTTTTCCCTGGACTAATTTGCTAGTAAAATCACTATTAGCATTAACCTGTATTTTGCCGCTATTTGTTTTAATCACCGTATCAGTTAAATTGATTTTGTTGCCCCCTAAAAATACTTTGCCCTCCCCAGCAACATTGATTAATCCTGACTGATTAACCCTGGGTATTTGCCAATTAATTAATAATTGAGGCAGTCCTAAACTACCTCTAGCTTTAATCTTAGCTTGCAGATCGCTTATATTAATTTGAGCGGGAATTGTTGCCAATTGAGATAAAATTTTTTTTGTGGGAAAATTGGCTTGTAAATTCAAATTAATCGGCATTTTTGTCCCGTCAAGAGGTTGATTTTTTTGCAGGGATTGCAGAATATTTAATTGCAATTTTCCTTCCCCTTTAATTTCTCCACCTGCAACGGGTTTAATTTGAATTTTATCTAAACTAAGACGATTGAGATTTGTTTGAAAATTACTGGTTATTGATTGAATAGGAATTTGCTCAAAAATAATCGGTTTGCTGTTGCTAACGGTTCCTGTAATTAGAGGTTGATCTAGTTTTCCCGTCACTTGAAAAGTAGAGCGCGCTTCTCCCCGTAAATCTAGAGGTGATTGCAGATAAATAATTCTTAAAAGCTGTTGTAAATCCACCGATTCTAGAGCGACCTTGAGATGATAACCAGTTTGCCAATTTACTTCTCCTCTCACCTCAGTTTTAATCTTGCCAATACTTGCGATCGCTTGTTCGACTAATACTTTATCTCCCTGTAAATTTAACTTAGTTGTTAGCTTAATTGGATACTGGAAAGGTTGGAATTTTCCCACCACTTCTGTCAGCTGAAAATTGCCATTTCCTTCCGTTTGATTTAGCTTTGCCCAACTGGGAATATTGAGAGCAATATTAGCATTTAATTGTCCTTGATTTAATTGAAAATTGCGATTAGGAATTAAAGTTAATAGTTCACCTAAGTTTAAACGATCAATCTGAAGATTAGTTAGGCTTTCACCCGTTTTTAACGCCGTTTCTCCTTGAATTTTTACTTGACTTTTGAGGATTTCTGCGCTAAAATCATAGGTAAGAGGCTGCTTTTGATTATCAATAAATCTTCCTTGACCATCGGCCTTAATTTCTATCGGTTTTTTCAGGGCGTGGGGTTGGATAGTAATAGCTGCCTTCTCCACCTGAAAACCCAGATTTAATCTAATGGGTGCCTCCCGATCAAAGTTACTAGATATTTTATCTAAATTATCGAGCCATTGACCATTTTTATCCTGATCGAGATAAATACTGGGATTAATTAACTTGACATCAATCGGCAGCGGCAGACCTAAAAGTAAGGGCAGCGGATTTAATCCCAATTCGATCGCATCAATGGATAAACTATCGGCAGAATTGGCCGTAGCTGGAATTTGCGATTTACCGATACGAATGCGATTAAAATAAAAACCTTCTATCTTACCTACCCTGACGGGTCTGTGCAGCATTTCACTAAAGATATTATCTAAAATTGGGGTGAGACGTTCATAAACTAAATAACGAGTCGTAAAATAGCCAAGGGAAGTAATTCCTAGGAGAGTAATTCCCCCAACAATTAAAGTAGAAGGCCGGCGGAAAAATCGACCGATACTCAGAAAAAGATGAGGACGAGGAGAAGGATCACCGGGGGAGTTACTCATAATTGTTTACCTCACACACACCAAAGAAAGGGCAACGGCTCACCAGAGCTAATAAACTATGATAATTCACCGCAGCACTGATAGCCCTCAATCGATTAATTGCCATTTTTTAGGCAATTATTGGGCTTAAATCCTGTGAGGAAGTCAAGGGCTGCGGCCAATTAAAAGCCTCTCTCCCCATCTTAGCCTAAGACTTGAATTGCTGGCTAAAATTTTCAACAATCCGCCAAAATCTCGCCAGTTTCAACAGCCAACCGAATGAATATTGATCACCCCACCAGTTCAAGCAGAATATTGCTCGGATCAATAGGTTCGCAAATTGAAGATTGAGAGAAAACTTGTGCGGACAGACAACAATCCGGCGCAGTCTGGAACAACAACCCGAAGTATTCAGTCTTAGAATATTGGGACTAGCACGTCTATTTTTACTGCAAAAATCGTCTTATAGATAAAGATTATGAAAGCCAGATTATCGATCGCCCTAACCGCCCTAATGACCTTGGGCATAACTGCCACAGCAGCGGTCAACTTTGACGAACAGGACATCGAGCAGACCCAGGTAATAGCGATCGCTCGTCCCTACGGAGGTAATAAATTTGACCTGCTAGTATTGGAACAAATTCCGGGAAAACAGAAGTGTTGGAGCGAAAGCGGCTCAAATCCGGTCATGATTGACCCGCTGCTCCTCAACTTTGACTTTACCGGCATTTGTCGCCGCGCCACCGATAGTAATGGTTATTCTATCCGTCTCGATGGCCGGGATTTTGGGCTAGATTACATCCTGCGTATTGTAGAACGCAATGGCGAATTATACTTAGTGGGAACTCCCCGGGATGCGCGCAGACCGGAATTGGTGGTGGGAAGAACCCGAGGAATGCAAACAGGATTTATGAAAATTATCCTCGAACCGGGTTGGAGATTTAGCCGTCGTACCTTTGAAGGCAAAAGTTTAGGCCACTTCTACTTTAGCGGCAAAGAAGCGGAAGTTCTCGCAGCCGCCGGCAGACCTCCCATCAACGAAACCACTCCCCCCCCCACTTCCGGGGCCAGTTTTCAGGATATTAGCGGCGATATCTATAAAACTGAGATTGAAAAAGCGATCGCTATTGGTGTAGTGGCCGGTTTTAAAGAAGATAACACCTTCCGCCCCGAAAATCCCGTCACCAGGGAACAATTCGTCTCGATGATTATTGAAGGGATGGGAACTGTCACCAAAATTAACCTAGAAGCGATTCCCCCCGGCAGCGGCAGTTTTAACGATGTGGACGCGACGCGTTGGAGTGCCAAAAAAATCCAATGGGCCCGGGCCAATGGTATTGTTGCCGGCAAAGCTAACGGCGAATTCCGTCCCACCGACCCCATCACCCGGGCCGAATTGATGGCGATTCTCAAACAGGCCGCCACCTACCTGAAAACTCAGCAAAAACAAGCCCCCAATTTAGCCCAAACTAAAACCCCCGTCAATTTTTCCGATACTTCCGGTCATTGGGCCGCCGATTTAATTACCCAGATGTCGGGATTTTGCGGTGTGGCCTCTCCCTTGAACGAACAGGGTAGTGCTTTTGTACCAAATGATCCCGCCCGTCGTAACTATGCGGCTGCTGCGATCGTCCGTACCCTCGATTGTGTTAAAACCGCCAAAAAATAAGTAGGGTTTGCGGCAAAAAGTTTTTCCTAGGAGTAGGTTGTGGGGTTTCACCCATTTTTGGGTGGTCAATTACCTAAAATTCAGGGAAAAAGTCCCTGAATTTTACCCCTGATCACTCCCGGTCCCAGAACTTTTTGATTTCAAAAAGGCCTAGGCACTCATGCAAAAGGAGGAATAAATAATCAGTCTTTAATAACCAGATTTAGTATGATCAGTGATCACTGATCACTGATTACTGATCACTGATTGTGGTTAAGTAGGGAGGCACAATTATTTGTAGGATGGGTTAGCGCACTTCGTAACATGAGCGGGCGTTGGGTTTCATGCTTCAACCCAACCTACGTTCATCTTATATTTAATTCCACCCACCCACTTGTTAATTTTTACTTTAGGTATGCCGTCGATTATTCTCGCTAGACTGGGAAATAATGCACCTCGGCTAGACAAAATCCTATGGTAAAGCTGCTCGAAAATCCTCTCCGAGTGGGATTGCGACAAGAAAGAACCCCAGAACCCTTAATTTTAGTCATTTTTGGGGCATCAGGAGACTTAACCCAAAGAAAACTGGTTCCTGCCCTCTATCAACTGAAACGGGAAAGACGACTACCGGCCGAATTAACCATCGTCGGTACAGCGCGCCGAGAGTGGAGTCATGATTTTTTTCGCCAACAGATGCGCCAAGGCATTGAAAAATTTTCCGACGGGATTGGTAGTGAGGAATATTGGCAAGACTTCGCCCAAGGGTTGTACTATTTCCCTGGCAACATGGACGACCCAGAAAGTTACGCCAAAATGAAAGTCTTTCTGGAAGAATTAGACGGAATCCGGGGAACTCGCGGCAATCGAGTCTTTTATCTAGCGGTTTCTCCTAATTTCTTCCCTCCCGGTCTTAAAAACCTCGGCGCGGCCGGAATGCTGAAAGACCCAATTAAACACCGGTTAGTGATCGAAAAACCCTTTGGCAAAGACCTCAGTTCTGCCCAAGTTCTCAATCGAGTCGTACAAGAGGTTTGTCAGGAGAACCAAGTTTATCGCATTGACCACTATTTAGGCAAGGAAACCGTCCAAAACTTGCTGGTGTTCCGATTTGCTAACGCCATCTTTGAACCCCTCTGGAATCGTCAATTTATCGATCACGTTCAGATTACCGTAGCCGAAACCGTGGGAGTGGGGGATCGGGCTGGATATTACGAAAAATCGGGAGCTTTGCGCGATATGGTGCAAAATCACCTGATGCAGTTATTCTGCTTAACGGCGATGGAAGCACCCAACGCTATTAACGCTGATAGTATCCGCGGCGAAAAAGTCAAAGTCCTGCAAGCGACTCACCTGGCCGATATTAATAACCTGGAAAAATCCGCCATCCGCGGCCAGTATAAAGCCGGTTGGATGGAAGGAAAACGCATTCTGGGCTATCGGGAAGAAAAGGACGTTAATCCGGAATCGACCACTCCCACCTACGTGGCCATGAAATTAATCGTCGATAACTGGCGTTGGCAGGGTGTCCCCTTCTATCTGCGTACCGGTAAACGTCTGCCCAAAAAAGTTTCCGAGATTGCCATCCAATTCCGCCATGTGCCGTTATTAATCTTCCAATCGGCAGCCCAACAAACTAATGCAAATGTACTGAGTTTGCGAATTCAGCCTAACGAAGGTATTGCCCTCCGTTTTGAGGCGAAAATGCCGGGGTCAGAATTACGCACGCGCACGGTAGAAATGGACTTTAGCTATGGTTCCTCCTTCGGTATTGCCAGCGCTGATGCCTATAATCGCCTACTTTTAGACGCTATGCTAGGAGATCAAACCCTATTTACCCGTTCTGACGAGGTAGAAGAAGCATGGCGCATCGTTACTCCCGCTCTCGCCGCTTGGGACGCTCCCGCCGATCCTGCCTCCGTACCCCAATACGAAGCGGGTACCTGGGAACCCACAGAAGCGGAATTTCTCCTTAACCGCGATGGCCGTCGTTGGCGACGACTTTAAAACAGTGAACAGTAATCAGTGAGCAGTAATCAGTGAGCAGTAAACAGTAATCAGTGAGCAGTAAACAGTAATCAGTGAGCAGTAAACAGTAATCAGTGAGCAGTAATCAGTTAAAAGGCAGCTCCGAGCTTGTCGCTTAATACTATTCACTAAAAACTCACACCTGATAACTGGTAACTGGTAACTGATAACTGGTAACTGATAACTGATAACTGGTAACTGGTAACTGATAACTGGTAACTGATAACTGATAACTGGTAACTGGTAACTGGTAACTGATAACTGATAACTGACATGACTACCCAAAGCCCCCCCATTGTCTCTCTGCAAGCACCAAAAGATGTTTCCATCGATGTGATCGAGCAGGAACTGCGCGATATCTGGCAATCCTATAATGATAATGAGGATGGTATGGCCGCCACCCGGGCCACCACCTTTAGCTTTATTGTCTATGAACCCGATGCGGTACAGGAATTGTTAACCCTTCTCGGCTATTACACCGGCCCGATTGATGGTATTGCCGGTCCGCGGACCCACGCCGCCATCAAAGTCGCCCAGAAGGACCTAGGACTAGAAGTAACCGGGCTTTCTAGCGATGAATTTGTCGCTCGGTTAAGGGCGGCCTGGGAAGCGGAAAAAAACGCCCAAGATGGGGCTAATCGTCGTCAATACGCCGCCGATTTGGATGCGATTGGGGTCGCAGATGCGATCGCTGCTTCCAATCCCTGTCGCATTATTACCCTCTGTCCCACCGCCGAGGCCGATGAAGGGGTGAAAGCCTCCGTTTCTGCCTATTGTCCCGTCAACAAACGCGGTCAGAACACTTTAGTTTGCTGTGAATACGTTACTTTAAGCGGTACAGCGGAAGCTTTGGAACGAATTGGCGGCATTATTTCCGAGTTAACTATTCCCAGTTTGCCCAAATTTCTCTGGTGGAAAGCCAGTCCCGATGGCGAATATGGACTATTTAAGCGTCTGGCCAGTCAATCTGATACGATTATCGTCGATTCCAGCACTTTTCGGGAACCAGAAACGGAACTGCTGCAGGTGGGGGATTTATTAGCCACAGATGTACCATTAGCTGACCTGAACTGGAGTCGTCTCGCTCCTTGGCAAGAACTCACCGCCGAGGCTTTTGATCCACCGGAGCGCCGGGATGCTATTCTGGAAGTCGATCGCATCACTATTGATTACGAAAAGGGCAATCCTTGCCAAGCTTTTATGTTCCTCGGTTGGATGGCCAGCCGGTTACAATGGCGACCGGTGGGATATACTCACGAGTCGGGAGATTACGCTATTCATCGGATTAGCTTCCTCGGTCAGGACCAGCGTTTAATTGAGGCGGAATTAGCCGGTGTTCCCGTGGCCGATTGGGGTGAGATACAAGGGGATTTGATTAGTATTAAACTCAGTTCTACTAATCTTCAGGCCGATTGTTGTACGGTAATTTGTTCGGGAACTACCGGCTGTATGCGGATGGAAGCTTCGGGAGGGGCCCAATCTTGCCGCATTGAACAAGTGTCCCATCTGGAAGACCAAAAAACAGAAACTCTTCTAGGTAAACAGTTACAGCGTTGGGGCCAAGATGTGCTTTATCAAGAAAGCATGAAAGTCACCGCCACTATCCTCAAATTATCCCAACCAGACTAGCAAATTAGCAACAATAATCCCCCCCACTTTCGAGAGACCTTATTAACAAGGTCTCTCGATATTTATACAGCAGTCAGCACTTAAGTAGGGATGCACAATTATTTGTAGGATGGGTTAGCGCACTTCGTAACATAATCGGGCGTTGGGTTTCATGCTTCAACCCAACCTACGTTCATCTTATATTTAATTCCGCCCACCTACTTAATTAAAACCGATAATTGTACCTTTTGGTGAAAACAGGTTATCATAAAGACAAAGCTTTGCTTTCAAGGGGGCAATATGGTCGCAACCACTGAGAAACGCTACACAGTCGCAGAATACTTTCAACTAGAGGAAACTGCCACCGACAGACACGAGTATCGAGATGGAGAAATTATTATTATGACTGGGGGAACTCCTAACCATAATCGCATTGCGGGAAATTTTTATAGAAGATTTCCCTTAACTATCCAGAATCAAGCCTATGATATATTTATCACCGATCTACGCTTGGCAATACCCGCCTATAATATGTACACCTATCCCGATATTATGATCGTTAAAGGGGAACCAATTCTTGAAAGAGGACGCACCGATACGATTACCAATCCACAGGTGATTATCGAGGTTTTATCAAAATCTACTCAAGACTATAATCGGGGTGATAAGTTTAAATTTTATCGCTCTCTTGATAGTTTTGAAGAATATATTTTAATCGATCAATATGGTTATTATATAGAACAATTTCATAAAAGAGGCGATCATTGGGCATTTCGGGATTATCACGATCAAGAAGCGATTTTAACTTTGTTTTCTCTAGATTTTCAAATATCCCTGACCGATTTATATCAGCGGGTGGATTTTACTGCGATTGAAGTAGCCTAATGACTCAACTATTTTTGCCGCAAAAGTCTTTGTATGATCAACTCCCAATCCAACTTGAAAAACCCACTCCCTAATTCATAATTCATAATTCATAAAAAAAGGTGGGGCAACACCCACCTTTTTTCAACCTTAGATATTAGAGATAATTAGGCCTCATCGAGAGCGGCAATACCGGGTAAAACCTTACCTTCGAGTAATTCCAAACTAGCGCCACCACCAGTGGAAATATGGCTCATTTTTTCTGCAACTCCCACTTTTTCCACCGCCGCTACCGAGTCACCACCACCGATAATAGTAGTTGTACCCGTAGCGGTTAAATCGGCTAAAGTGTGAGCGATCGCATCTGTACCCGCCGCGAATTTATCGAACTCGAACACCCCCATCGGGCCATTCCAGAGGACAGATTTACAGTTAGATAAAGCTTTTTGGAAAACTTTAACTGATTCAGGTCCAATATCCAATCCCATCCAACCATCAGGAATATTTTCGACGCTGACGATTTGGGACTCGGCATCTTTATCGAATTTATCCGCTAACACCACATCGGTAGGAAGGAGGAATTCCACCCCTTTTTCTTTAGCTTTTGCTTCCAGGGATTTAGCTAATTCCAGTTTGTCTTCTTCCACCAAAGACTTACCAACACTTAAACCGCGGGCCTTGTAGAAAGTAAAGATCATACCGCCACCGATGAGCAGTTGATCGCACTTTTCCAATAAAGTTTCAATCACGCCAATTTTACTAGAAACCTTAGAACCGCCGATAATCGCCGCTAGGGGACGTTGGGGAGTTTCAATAGCTGCTTGTAGGTAGTTTAACTCTTTTTCAATCAAATAACCCGCCACCGAGGGGCTGAGATAGTGGGTAACGCCTTCCGTAGAAGCGTGGGCGCGGTGGGCAGTACCAAAAGCATCATTAACGTATAAATCGGCATTAGCGGCTAATTTTTTGGCAAAATCGGGGTCATTTGCCTCCTCTTCACCGTGGAAACGCAGATTTTCTAAAAGGGCCACTTGACCGTTAGACATTTGACTAATCGCTGCCGTCACTCCCTCACCAATACAATCGGGACACATGATTACTTCTTGGCCCAATAATTCCGAGAGACGTTTAGCTACAGGGGTCAGACGCAAATTTTCTTTAACTTGACCGTCGGGACGACCCATGTGGCTGCATAAAATAACCTTAGCCCCTTTTTTGATTAAATCCTCAATCGTTGGCAATGCCGCTCGAATGCGGGTATCATCGCTGATTGCCCCGGTGGCCTTGTCCATGGGAACGTTAAAATCGACCCGGACTAAGACCCGTTTACCCGCTAAATCAGCTTCTGTTAAATTCGCTACTGTTTTTTTTGGCACAGCCCATAACCTCCTAGATTGCTTACCGTACAATAAAAATTAAATCAGGGTATCGCTACTTGCGACAATGTACTTTGACAAAGATTATTTCAGATTTGGGGATCAGTTTTGCAGTTCTAAGACTGATTTGCCCAGAAAAATTTGATTGGAGAGACTAGCTAATTATGTTTGAGACGATTTTATTTCCCATCGACCACAGCCGCGAAAGTCGTGACGCGACCAGTAGTGTGATCGAATTAGTCAAAATCTTTGACAGTCGTTTGGTGCTGTTGTCGGTGGTGGAAACAGCCAGCGCAGAAATTGCCGCCGACGATAAGATGAGTTCGATCGAAGCGGTGGATAGATTGTTGCAATCGGCGCAAGCGGTTTTCGCTCAGGCTAGCATCAAGGCCGAAATGATTGAAAGGGAGGGAATACCCTCTTTTGTCATCTGTGATGTGGCCGACGAAGTTAATGCCGACCTGATCGTTATGGGTTGTCGCGGTTTAGGATTAACCAGCGAAGGCGTGTCCGAAAGCGTCACCACCAAAGTTATTAACCTTGCCCCCTGTCCAGTGTTGATTATCCCTTAATCAGTGAGCAGTTATCAGTGAGCAGTTATCAGTGAGCAGTGAGCAGTTATCAGTGAGCAGCTTTTTTCTCCCCCATCTCCCCACTCCCCCACTTCCCCAACCCCCAACCCCCACTCCCCCGTCTCCTGAGAGAAATGTAACGAATTGTGAGAGTTTCAGCCGTCAACCCTTGAAAACTCGATCGATGGGGTTGCTTGAAGTAATTCTTAGGCCTAAAGTGTAATCTTAAAGTTTTATGATCAATTTTCCTGTTGATCGGAAAAAGGAGAACTCAAACACAATGGCTGAAACTGGATACAAACAGGTGGTGACACCCTACAATGATGATCCGTTCATTGGTCATCTAGCTACCCCCATTTCCGCTTCTGGTTTTACCAAAGCTTTTATTGGTAACTTACCTGCCTATCGTCCCGGTCTAGCTCCGATTCTGCGCGGTCTAGAAGTGGGTATGGCCCACGGTTATTTCCTCGGTGGTCCCTGGGTTGTCCTGGGTCCCTTGAGAGACTCGGAATATGCTAATCTCGGCGGCTTAATCCCCGCTTTAGCCATGGTTCTCTTGGCTACGGGTTGTTTAGCTAGTTATGGTCTTGTCTCCTTCCAAGGTAAGGCCGCTAGTGGTGATCCGCTGCAATCCTCCGAGGGTTGGAGTCAATTCGCCGCCGGTTTCTTTATTGGTGGTATGGGTGGCGCTTTTGTGGCCTATTTCCTCCTAGAAAATCTTGGTGTCGTTGATGGCATCATGCGCGGGGTTTTTAATCAATAATTAACCCTTGTTCTACCTGATTATCATTTCCTTATTTTTTTACTAGGAGCATTTGACATGACTGGTGCCTACGCAGCTTCTTATCTGCCTTGGATTTTAATCCCGATCGTCTGTTGGTTAATGCCAGCTGTGGTTATGGGTTTGTTATTCATCTATATCGAAAGTGAATCCTAATTTAGTCTAGGATTCCTACAATTAAGGACTTGAAAATTAGCTATTTAATAGTTAATTTTCAAGTCCTATTTTCTGGGTAAAATGGGTAAAACCCACACCCCAAACTCTACCCCCAGCTGCATCCCACATTTGCAGAAATACCGACAATCAGCAATTATCAGTGACTCTGAAATTGGTACAAAAATATGAACAATCGCGTGTAAGCATCCCACCGAAAAGCTAATGCGCTCCGGGGTTTGGGGGCGGCGCCACGCCCCCAACGGGTAGGGCTGATTCATTCTCCGAATCTAATTCTTTTTTTGCTACCTTTAATCCCTTATAAGGTAAGCAAAGCACGACGTTTTTAAAAATTTTCAGCTATGTATTTCCGAGAAATCGACTAA
>SFAU01000037.1 GCA_007096045.1 Microcystis novacekii Mn_MB_F_20050700_S1
TTGTACTGTATCAGAAGAAGATACCTTATGCTCTTGATTGTAGGCGGCTAGAGCATTAATTATGGTGGTGGGTAGCTCAATCGTCACCTGTTGCATAACCAAAATCCTCTTGATTTAATTATGTCCCTATTATACAATAAACCCCCTCAACTGACTAATTGAAGGAGCATTAATTCTACTTTGGTAAGCAATTTAGCCTACTTTTGTGGTTTAGTTTTCGTCGGATTTAGAGGATTTTAGTTTGCGTTTCAGGGTTGAGGCTGCGCCGAGAGTGCCAAGGGCTAGGAACCCTAGGGTGGAAGTGGGTTCAGGGGTAGAGATTGTGTCTACAACGACCTCATAAACCTCCGTACCAGCACCGAGGATTAAGTCAAACTTTTCTAGGTCAGGATTTGGGTAGATTTGCCATTTAGCCAGATAAAAATCATATTTTGTATCATCAAACCCTGGCGGGTTAATAATCTGAGTAATTGACGGTGGGGTGATGGTTATTGGAGGTTTTGGATCTTCTGCGGATAGGCCTCCTATCGTAAAATTATCACCATTGCCTACCGTGACTTGAACCCACATATATTTCACCGCTTCGTCATCAACCCAGTTGGGAATTTGGAAGGTGATTCTGGAACCATTTAGTGATGTACCCCAATAATTATCACCACCAGTAGAACCCCCAATTATCCCTACTCCTGGTGTTGCTGTAGGAAGACCGGGATTTACCGTTGGTATATGGCCGTCTGGACCTATTGCAACTGGTGGATTGGTATTAAACTCCCATTCCTGAACTGTCGTAAGTGGCTGTCCACGCCAAGCTGGTGGCTTAAAATCAGCTGCTTGAGCTTGTAAAGGGATAATACTCAAGCCAGCTAGAATGCCAAAGGCAGCCGCCCCAGAGGTAAGAGTTTTTGTGAGTGTATCGTTGTGCATTGTTGTTAGTCCTTATTCTTTACAAAAAGTGCGATTATCCCCTCGCCGCTGGGTTAAGCAACACCCCAACCCAATGCCAAAGGCGGATGGCAACAGCTTACACAATACCTATTGGCTGGGGAATCTATCTTGAGATTGATTTTAAATATGCTAAGTTGAGATATTGTGTCACGACACGGTGATTGATCGCCGGCCGGGGGGTTATTGGGGTGTAAAATTCGATCGAGGCTCATTTCTGCTCGATAGCAAATATTTAGAAGCTATTTAAACCAGTTAAGTGCATCGCAGTCAAGACAACTTTGATAAATCACAAGCAAATCTAACGAGTTAATTTATGTCTAATACTTTTCTATCGATCGTTATCCCGATGCGCGAGGGATTTGGCGAATATTGGCTAGGAGAATTGTTGAAAGTCAAGGGAGATATAGAATTTATTTTAGTTCATCCTCCCGGGGTCAAACCTTCGCCAGTAGATGATCCACGCATGAAACAGATTGTCTGTGCTTTACGAGGTGAAATTATTCAAAGAAGTACAGGATTTTTAAATGCCAGAGGTACTTATATTCTCACCATCAATTGCGATGAATATTTACACCCGGAGATCGTCACTTTAGTTAAAGACTATTTTGAACGCTTTCCCAACAGTTGGGTATTGCGATTAGCCAGATGTGAATTTCCCTACGGTGAACGAGAAAAATTAGAGAGTAATTGGACAACAATTCCCGATGTAAAAAGTTTAGCTATCTGTAGCAGGAGAGAAAATAATAGTAACTTATTTAAAGAGAATACTTATTTATTAGAATTACCGATCGCTCCTTTAGATAATCCTTTTAATCCCCAAGTTTTTCTCAATCAACGTCGCGATCAAAATGGTCCCCATTTAGAAAATTTTGATAAAAAAGTTTGGAAAAGTGAACTTGTGCAAGTAGCGGCGATAGAAATTACTAATCTCATGAACTTATTTGGTCCAATTAAATATATTCCTTTTTGGTGTTTAGATAGATTACTAGGGTTATATATTCAGGCTAAATATTTTGAAAAAGAGCGAGTAATCGGTCATTGGATGCCGAATTCTCCTGAACAAATACGAATTGAAGATAATCCCCCTGAATACCAAAGAACTTGGCGATTTTACTTTTTATCCGAAGTTATGTTATTAAGAAAATTCCCTCAGTATGGATATCTTTGGAATCTAGCTATCTATCAATTTTTAGAACTGCCTGCTTGGATAATTAAATCTCTCAGACAAAAAATTATACCCAGTAAATCAGTCTAGTTATATCCAAGTAATCGGTAATCCAGAATAATAACCTAAATTTATGGAACTATGCTCTGTTTCCCAATCTAAAACCTGTTCCACACGCTGATAAATTGCCGCAGCTTCCTCACTAGAATTGCCGATACAAGTTAACCCTAGTTTACCAAATTCCGACAGCGCACCCATGAGATGAAAAACTGTTCCTGTTTTACTGCTACTATCAAAATGCAAGTGATGTTTAGCAATAATATCCATTAAATCATCGGGAAGTAAACCTTTGTATTGAGGTTTGTGGAGATTATCGGAGGCAATATAGTATTTTTCTTGGTGAGGTTGACTGAAAAATGATCCAGTTTTTCGATCGTATTCACCATTGGTTAAAAGCTTCAAAGTCATGAAAGGATGGGTAGTTCCTCCTTTTCGCAGATTAATTTCGATCGCCTGTAAATCCCAGACTAAAGTTTCTGGATTTTTCACTGCGACGAAATCAACTCCATAGCGTTCAATTGCTCCCTTGGCTGCTAGAATTTCCCCTATTTTTAGGCCTAATTCCTGTAATTGTAGGCGATAATTTTCATCAGCAGGAAAATGACAACCTAGATAAATTTGACCATCGGGACCCCCTAAAATTTGATCGTGAGTGGAGAGAATCTTCACTTCTCCCGTCGGTGTAATATAACCTTGCACACTTGGCGATCGCTTTTCTTCTCCTTCAATAAAAGCTTCGACAATTGCCCCTAATTCAGCAATTTTGCCAGAAAAACTCTCCCAATTTTCATCGCTTGCTTGAAAACTCATCTTCTCTAATTGTTTGGCCAAGAGATTCATTCTCTCGCTTAAATCTAGACTGTTACTATCAACAATTCCCGCTAAAGGACGTAAATCTAAAACCGCATTTCCTTCTCCCGATAACCCCTCATTTAACTTCACTACCATGCGTTTTAATTGCGGTTGACGGAACCACAAACTAGCGGCTTCATACAACAAATCTTTGACCGTATTTACCTGTAAACTACCGTCAGGATGGGGAATATTACTTTGACCAAAAATCTCGCGACTGCCACTTTTGGAACCCCAATACAATAAGTCTGGACTACAGGCAAATAAAGGAATATCTAATTGTAAAGACAATTCTCGCTCTAAGTTAGTAGAATTAAAACAAACCATATAGGCCCGATCTCGACGCAACGCTTGCCGGATTCTTGCTACTAAGCGCGGTCTTTCCAGAATTTTTTGGGTTAAAGGTTGAAAAGAGTTATCGTGAGTTGTCAGTAATAATAGACGATTATTAGCATGGGAAAAGGGAATCCCTGGCAACAATTGCAGGTAATAATCAATCACCATCCGGGAAAGTGGCTGCGCTGTTACATAGATTAAACGGGTTTTCGGGTGTCGCAACCGAATCAGAGAAAATAATAATCTTTCTTCGTAATGTAAAAAACCCGCCACTTTTTGACCGACTCTCTGATCGATACTAAAAGAAGGGATAACTAGGATATCATAATCGCATTCATCCGATTCGAGGACGTTTTCTCCCTGCCAAATCTCTTTTAATTTTTCTTGTAATTCTTGATACCGCAGCCGCTTTTCTAGCATCAAATCTCTATCTAACAGCATGGTTTGTCCCACCTCTGTGGTTGCAGATACCTGTATCTTATCGATTTTTAGAGCCTGTCGTCTCCAGTGTCTTTCTTTTCTTAATATTCCCCCAATCCCTCCGCTCATTGCCATTAAAAAGGGATACAGTCGATTCTGTATCCCCTTTAATCACCTGAGATTGGCTTTAACCTAGCGGGTGGAATAAGAGATCGGGATAAAAGCGATTGAATTCGATTAAAATCCCGGCAGTGAAAGTCAGCAGCGCCATAATTAACACGGGTGCGGACGAGAGAAATTTAGTAAGTCCTTCCATCT
Source organism: Microcystis novacekii Mn_MB_F_20050700_S1 (assembly GCA_007096045.1). Taxonomy (GTDB): domain Bacteria; phylum Cyanobacteriota; class Cyanobacteriia; order Cyanobacteriales; family Microcystaceae; genus Microcystis; species Microcystis novacekii. The sequence goes on from SFAU01000037.1 coordinate 4,097, forward strand.
GAGTTCTCCTAGGGAATAAAAAGTCAAGGGTTTGACACAAAAATTAACGAGGGGAAACGGTAATTTCCGAATCCTTAACGGTTAATTTACCGGAAGTGGCTTCTTGTAAAGCGGCCAAGGGCCAGAGAAAACCCGTTAACATTTTGCTGAGAGCGAGGGGAACATCGATGATGATTTCCTTCATTTCGGCATCTTTGTCGTCGCGCACGGCGATTAAATAGGCCCGACCAACCCAACCGATCCAACCAGTAATGTACAGGAATAGGATGCTAGGGATAAAGAAATCGCCCATGTGGTCCCAACGACCATCAACAATTAGGTGCGGATAGCCTTCCGGTCCACAGAGAGCTTGGGAGTAGGTTTGAGCGCGTTTGGCTCCCGATTCGGGGTCGAGAGTGGTGTTGCGGAAACTCTTCGCTTTTTGTAGGAAAGCGGGATTTTCGCTACAAGGGGTCAGATTGGACAAATCAGCCGACGCTGGAGCGGCAAAGGTGAACCAGAGAGATAGCACCAGGGCCAGAGCGAACAATTTTCGCATAAATTGTTTCCTTTTGTTACGAAATATGAAGTTCTTTGTTCAAAAAGCGAACAATTTGATCGTACACGGAAAAAATCTTACTCCGATGAGGGGTACGAGTAAAGTTTCTATTACAAAACTATACGCAAAGCTTCAGACCCCGGTGATATGAACCACCACTTGCCTTTGATGACGACTCTGACGGTGTTCCCAGAGATAGATACCTTGCCAGATGCCTAAAACTAATTTACCCCTAGCGATCGGGATTTGTTCCGATGTCCGGGTTAAAACCGAGCGAATGTGAGCGGGCATATCGTCTGGCCCTTCGGTAGAGTGATAGTAGAGACTGCTATCTTCCGGCACTAACTTGGCGAAGAAATTGGCCAAATCGGTGAGAACATCGGGATCGGCATTTTCTTGGATCAGCAAAGAAGCGGAGGTGTGACAGACAAATAGACTGCATAATCCCGTCGTTATGCCGGATTCAGCCACGATCGCTTCTATGGGAGCAGTAAGACGATGGAAATTCTTGGGACTGGTGGTAATGGTCAGGGATTTTTGATATTGACGCATGGGAACTGGATCACAGAGAAATGGGAGTAGGGGGGATTGTCCTGGACAGCAAATCGTGAAGGTCCACCACCGCACCGATAACAGCGATCGCTGGGGCTTCAAAGCCGGTGGCTTCGATCTGGTCCATAATCGTGGTGAAAGTACCGATTAATTGCTGTTGTTGCGGTGTTGTTCCCCAGCGAATCAGGGCGATCGGCGTTTCTGGACTTCTGCCCGCCTTGGTTAACTCGCCGATAATATAGGGTAAATTATGCACACCCATGTAAACGACAATTGTTTCCGCACCATGGGCGATCGCTGACCAGTTAACTTGAGGACGATATTTACCCGCCATCTCGTGGCCGGTGACGAAAGTAACGGAGGAACTATAATTGCGATGGGTGAGGGGAATACCAGCGTAGGCAGGCACGGCAATTCCTGAAGTGATCCCCGGCACGATCTCGACGCTAATTCCGGCCGCAATCAGATCGAGCATTTCTTCACCCCCGCGACCGAAAACAAAGGGATCCCCCCCTTTGAGACGAACCACCAAGGCGTTAGTCTGGGCCTTCTCGATCAGTAAACCGGTGATTTCCTCCTGTACTAGAGAATGACGACCGCGACGCTTACCCCCATGGATTTGTTCGGCCCTGGGGTTAATCATCGCTAGAATCGAGGGACTGACTAGGGCATCATAGAGGACAACATCGGCATTTTCTAAGAGAACTTTCGCTTTTAAGGTCAACAAACCGGGATCCCCGGGACCCGCACCGACGAGATAGACCTTACCGCAACTTTCTGATTGGTTCATAGATACTGGGGAGAAAATTCTTGCTTCGATCGAATGCGCTTGATCCCTACTTTATTGTGACTGGGGCAAAATTTGGTATTTTTAGCTACAGTTACTCGGCGATCATGCGCTTTCTTCTTGAAGAATTATAACTTTAACATTACTTAACCCTTAATCTAGCGATCGCTCTGATCCTAAATCTTGTTTAAGGGGAGTGGAAAGTGGGGAAAAGGGAGCGGGTTTTTCAAGTTGGATTGGGAGTTAATCATGCTATGAAAAACGGCTCTGGTAAGTAGCTGGTTATAATTAAATTGAAAGGGAGCAGGGAAGTAGAGGTTTTTGCTCTCATTGTAGGTTGATTCATGAATCAACCTACAAAGCACGACGTTTTGACAAATTTTCAGATATATATTCCGAGAAATCGACCAAAAACGTCGCCAGATAAGGAATTTAGAAAATGAAATTTGAGAGAATGAAACGACCCTACCCCTTAATAATTAGGGTCGTTTAATTCTTAAATTAAGTGAGAATCAATTATATTTAAAGACATTTTAGCCTACTTTGTTAGGTTCTTGTTTAATAGAATGAGTCCGTCTTACTTGGCGTTTTAAGGTGGCATCTACGGCAAGAACTTAATTAAGGATAAAGACTAGGATTTAGCTTTTAAAGGAAATCTCTCAGGATTTTTAATAATTTCTTTGCTTAAATCTACATCTAAATCTGGCCAATAAAAATGATTAGGAAAAGGCTCTTGTATATTTAAAATTTGTCTAATAGGGACATCTTGAAACCAAGGAAAATCTTGATAGGAAAGAAACATTTCTTCATTGGTTGCCAGAATCCATATTCCATGGCAAGAAATATGAGTTACTTCAGCTTGAGAAGTGTTTTGTCCAAGCATTTCTAAGTTCATTTTGTCGTTCCTCAATAATAGTTTCTATCGCTTGAAGTTGTTTTCGAGATAGGTTATGATTACGAGCTAATTCAATTTGTGGTTCAAGCCAAAATTTAGCTTCTCCTTCTGCACAATGAACATGAACGTGCATTCTTGTTTCTTCGCGGGAAAAGAAAAAGAAGCGATAGCCATCTTCTCGGAAAACAGTTGAACTCATCAGAAATCTAATCATGATGATTAATGCTTACGCTTTGTTTATTATAGCAAATATTCAGTTAAAAATACACGAGGGAGAAGCAAGAGCAGAAAAAATCCCCCTTAACTGGTCTAAAATTAAGGGGGAATGAGTTATACAAAAAAGCAATTTAACCGACGTTAGTGGGTTCTTTTTCGGTTGAATGAGAGCGTTTTACTTTG
>SFAU01000038.1 GCA_007096045.1 Microcystis novacekii Mn_MB_F_20050700_S1
ACAAACGATAGAAACAATAATGGGAGGGACTTTCAGTTAATTATTTATTAGTAGTTGATAATCTTCAAAAATGTTGCTGTACAAGGATCGACTTAAGACTTTTGCAAGAGGTCTCTTGAGCGTAAAAAAAGGCGGTTTTGCTACTTTCCCAGTTGTAAAAGATCACCGCCATCGTCACCAGGGCATTGGTGAGGATAAAATAGGCACTTAACTGATCGGCTACCAGTCTCACGCCATAATTATCCAGTAGGTTGAGGGTTATGGGGGAGGATTGGCTAAATAAAAGGAGAGAATAGGCGAGAGAGATAATAGTAGTGGCGAGAGCCAGATATTTGTCTAATCGCGGCAGTAAATAGATGATAAAGCCGATCAAAAAGGGTAAACTTATCCAAGCGATCGTTAAAGTATTCATGGTGTGTTATTTTTTTCTATCTCAGCACTGTCGAGGGTGGGGTTATCTTTGGCTAATTTCATTACTCCCACCAGCATTAACGCCTGAATCGAAAAACCGATGACGATCGCTGTTAAAATCACTGCTTGGGGCACAGGATCGGCGTAATTTTGCTGTTTAACTGTACCGAGGATGGGAGTAAATAAACCGTCACGGGAAGCTATCACCACATAGTAGGCGATAACGCCCGTACTCATGACATCCATGGCGATAATCTTCATGATTAAGTTTTTTTTCAAGAATGTTCCTAAAAATCCGCACAAAACGGTGGCGAATACAAACAACTCTAGCAGGGGAATCGTCACTGGGCTTCTTGATTAGATTTGGTTATGAGTCAAAATACTTTTTCTAATTATCCTCGATCGAGTGCCAATTAATCAAAAAATTCCCAAGATTATGGGGGGAATTTTCGGTTGGTCAATAGATTGTTTTAGATCTATAATTATTATTGAAAAAAAATAAAAGCAAGCGGTTTCGCTTTAATAATGTATATCTTGCCAGAGGGCGCAATGATTAACGTTTTGGAAATCTTTGATATTTTTGGGGGCAATAATAACCTTTAGAGCAGATTTATCAAGAGGGTTGTTCTTAAGCCTGGAGCCAACTTCTCAAGATATTAATTACTACTGGAGTGAAAGGTTCCATCTGATCTTGCTGAGGTTGTGAGAGGTCACTGATTAATGTATTTAATATTTCATCATCCTCTAAGCCGTCATCTGGATTTATATCATTTGCCCATAATAAAGCATTAGACAACTGCTTCCGTTTTTCGATCAAAGCACGGTTGTTTTGTTCATGGTCACCCAAATTTAAAACTCGAATCGTGACATCTGCCCGATCGGTCAATCCTTCTACCCGACCACTAATTTTGAATCGCAGTTCTGTTTCACATTCTGTCATCAGGGGAGTTAGGGGTAGGTGTTGAGATTTATGTGCATCACCGCATTGATTGGGGGTATTACAACTAGCAACAATATTTGAAAAGTCGAGCGTACTTTTAGGATTTAGCTTTTGAGCTTCTAAATGCTCATTATGGCAAGCATTAATTTCTTTGATTTGCTGGCAGCAATAGGCACAAAGATAAAACTGCTCATTAAGAGCATAGTCTCGAATCTTTGCCCGAACGACTTTCCCTTCTTCTGTTTTATCTAAATCATCGTATGCCCCATGAGGGTTCTTCCTTTTCCAAGCTGTTAAACAACAAGGTTCAGCCCCTTTACTAATGGTTCGCATAAGATTCAGCCCCTTTACTAATGGTTCCCATGACGCAATTCTTGTTTACGGAGCAGTAGTTTGGCTTTGACCAATTCGAGATGATTGGCAGGTAGTTCCTCACTTAATTCTGCCAGCAATTTTTGAGCCTCGGTTAGCTTTGAATCTTGTATGGCATCTAACAGATCGTTCAATTCAGTCTCAATTTTCTCATTACGAATGCTAGTATTCATGGCATCTAATAAGACAGTATTAGCATCTTGCCCATATTGAGAGGGCAACTGTCGCAATTCGCCATTAGCTAAAGTGTAGATCAAAACATTTTTACAATCACTGATCACTAGAGGTGAATGGGTTGTCAGCACAAACTGACAATTTGGGAAAGTTTCGGTCAGGCGATCGCAGAGGCGACGTTGCCAAGAGGGATGTAGATGCAAATCGACTTCATCAATCAAAACGATACCATCCCCTGCTAAAGGATTTTCTAAGGCAGGGTTCAGCATGGCTAGACGGCGGGCAATATCACCAACAAGAGCCATTAGGGATTTTTCGCCTTGTGAAAGTTGGGCTAGGTTGAGGGTTTCACCATTTTTGTCCACTGCCATGTAGAGACGAGGCCTACGACGGACTCTAAGGTTATCCAGATGGGGCATAAATCGGCCAATGGCGGTGCGAACTGCTGTTAATTGCCGATCTTTAGCTGAGGCATTGCGTTCATTTAACCATCGCCATAAATCTTGATTGGTTTCAGCCATTATTGGTCTTAGTTGGTTGAGAACGTCTTCAGGAACTCCTGATTCATTTTCGGTATCTTCCCGTTCTCGGAACCATTCAAAAAAGCGGCGAAAGTCAACGCCCTGACTTAAGGAGTTATCATAACCGTCCAATTGCAAAAAGGTATGCTTAGTCCTAATTTTTAGTGGAATATCGAGTACGACACGCTCGACAGGATAAAACGCAATTAGGGGTAGGCTAGTTTTGTCATCATGGGTGAGGGCATCACGATAACGATTGGCCAAGCGCGTACAGTCATTAAGGTTGCTATTATATTGGGCTTTACGTCCTTTTCTATTTTTGGCAAGAATCCATCTGAAATAATGGTCAATCTCGCTTTGATCAGGATTGTTTAATGATTGGGAGGAATCCAAGACTTCGATTTCAATGCTGCCAGCATTAGCAGTATTAAATATGGCATCTTCAGAAATAGGGTTACCACTCCCTTTTTCTGTAAGTAAACGAGCAGTAAACCAACTAAGAGAAGTTGCTAATGCTTTTAGTATAGCAGTTTTACCAGCCCCGTTATTACCAACAAAAACAGTAATGTTGCTTGGGTTTTGCTCTGTAGGCGCCAAGGAAATTTCCAGCTTTTCAAATAGCCCGATGTTATTTAAGATGACCTGTTGAATTTCCATATGGGTGAGAGTGGCGAGGGATATGCTGACTGCTGATAGACTAGATATAAAACCGTAAAACAGTTAGGAAATAGTGAAAAGTTCTGGCTTCCTAATCGCTAAATAAAACTATAAGTTAAACTTGATCGCGATGACGGCGATCGGCGATAAAAGACTCCACCAATTTAACATCTTCGACACTACCGATCACTAAAGGTGTGCGGGTGTGTAATTTATCGGGAACGATATCTAAAAGATTTGTCACCCCATCACTAGCTTTACCTCCTGCCTGTTCAATTAAAAAAGCAAGGGGGGCAGTTTCATAAATTAAGCGCAATTTTCCCTGGGGATTTTTAACAGTACCCGGATAAAGAAAAACACCGCCCTGCATTAAAATTCGATGGATATCTCCCACTAATGCCCCACTGTAACGGGCCGTGTAACCATCATGACGATGGACATAACGGGTATAGTCGCGAATTGCCTCATCCCATTGCCAAAAATTGCCCTCATTGGTACTATAAATCGGGCCATGGTCGGGGATAATAATATTCTCTTGGGCAAGGATAAATTCCCCTAAACTGGGGTCAAGGACAAAGGCATGAACACCGCGACCGATCGAGTAAACTAAAATAGTCGAGGGTCCGTAGAGAATATAACCGGCGGCGATTTGTTGACGACCATTTTGCAGTAAATCCCGCGCTTCTCCGTCTAAATCATTGTCTTCCTGTTGACGGATGGCAAAAATCGAACCCACATTTAGGTTAATATCCACATTGGAAGAACCATCGATCGGGTCGTAGAGTAGGGTATAGCGACCAATAGGGCAGTTTTCTGGAATATAATAGGGTTTATCCATTTCCTCGGAAGCAAGACGGCAAACTAAACCACTTTGCTTAAAGACGGAGATAAATACCTCATTGGCAAAAACGTCCATTTTCTTGACTGATTCGCCTTGGACGTTGGTTTCTCCAGTAAAACCTAGCACATCCGCCATTAATCCCGCTTTACTGAGACGACGGGCAATTAATTTCCCCGCTAGGGCAATTCGACTCATAATTGCGCTTAAATCCTGCGCGTCGGGGGAAAAGCTTTGTAGTTGTTGCAGGACGTGACGGGAGAGGGTGGTACAATCTCGATCGAGGCTATGTTCGGGGATAGAAAAGGGAATATTGCTAACCATAACTGTAATTGCCAGTAATAAAGTAAAAAAGGGGAAACCCGTCTAGTTTCAATGATGACTATGATTTGATCCTAGCCAAAATTTTCCCTATTGCGGGCTAATTTTTAGATCAGTTTTAGAGTTGGCTAATTTTTCTCTTATTGATCATTAAATTTTGGTCAATAAGTAGCTGTTTATAATTAAATTGAAGATAAATTTTGGGTTCGATCTCTCCTTAATCCTAGGGTTGATTCATGGTAGGGTTGATTCATGGTAGGGTTGATTCATGGTAGGGTTGATTCATGGTAGGGTTGATTCATGGTAGGGTTGATTCATGGTAGGGTTGATTCATGGTAGGGTTTGAATCAACCCTACCCTTGATAAGGGGGTGTCTGACAGTTTTTAACAATAACTACTTAGTTGCCCTCTCAATTTAAGTCGATGGGGATACACCGGGCAAGCGTTTATATTTCAAGTAATAGGCAAAAACTGTTATTAAAACAATAATTATTGTGCCGATACCTAAATAGTTAGGAATCCAAAAAGCCGCCGCAATGGTGTTAATTTCTCCTGGTTTTAAATGCCAAATTAACTGATTGTTAACTTGTTCTAAGGGGGGATTTAATCCTGAGTCATCTTCAATATTTTGACCAGCGAAGGGAGTATTTAAAGCGAAGTCGATAGCGACTAAAGAACCGGGGCTAATGATAATATTTCCCTGTTCGGAAAGTACACCTAAAGCGCGCAAATCAACGGTTAATTTTAAGTTTTTCTGGCTCAAAAAGAACCAATCTCGTTCTGTTACTGCCAGTTTTGAATCCAGTTGCAGTAACTTTATATCATCGGTATCGGCGGAATTTTTGATTTTAAAGGAAGAACTAGGATCAAAAAATTGATTGAATTTTTCCTCTAATTCCTGACTATTACTAAAGGGAATAGTCACCATTATTTCTCGTTCGGAAATATGAGCGGTTTTCCCCTTAAGTAATTTTGCCCTCTGTTCGATACTATTTAACCATTTAGTGGCTTCGGTTTGACTGAGACTGGTTAAACGTTGTCCGAGGGTGATATGTTGAATAATTTCCCCGTGGTGTTGGTGGGGAAAATTAATGCCCACATCGTAACGGACACAGCCAGTTAAAAAGAGAAAAATACTGCATAAAAAGGGCAGAATAAAGCGGGTTTTCCCGATTTTTTCGGTGGTTGGTTGATTCATAATTAATCTTCTTCTAAGTCGTCATAATTTGCTGAACTGCCACCGCTAACCGTAACTAGATCGATTTGCTGACGATAATAGTCTACATCTTTTACCTCCACTTCTACCTCATCACCGAGACGATAGGCAACGCGATTTTTCCGTCCTACCAAACAGCTATGACGAGCGCGATATTCGTACCAATCATCCTTGAGAGAAGAAACATGAACCAACCCTTCCACTAATAAATCGGAAATTTCCACGAAGAAACCATAGGATTGTACAACGGTAATTAAGCCGCGAAAAACTTGACCCATTCTTTCTTTCATTTTCTCGGCTTTTTTCAATCCTTCTAGGTCTTTTTCCGCATCTTCAGCAATTTTTGAGCGATCATTGAGATGGGAAACAATGAGGTGGCTTTCTTCTTCTAACTCCTCCTGAATTTGACTTGGTAGAATATTCCAATGAATCTGTCCATGACAGCTATTACTGCCCAAATTAACCCCGACTTTAACGATTTTGCTGCGGCGATCTTTACCCTCTGTTAATAAGATTTTTAACACCCGTTGTACCCAAAGATCAGCATATCTTTGTAGGGGGGAGAGACAGTGGGTATAATTGCTAGGATAGGCTAAACCAAAATGGGGGAGAGGATGGCTGCTATATCTAACTAATTTGAGAGTTTCTTGCAGGAGATAATTGAGGACTTTCACCGATGTGGAAGCGGAAAAAATGCGGGTGAGATTTTGATAGTCATTGGGTTTAATCTCCTCCTCGGCAGTTAAATTTAATTCTGCCCCTAAATTATTGGCTAATTTGAGTAAATCCTCCAATTCATCCCAATCCGGTTCCGATTGTCCACAGTAGATACAGGGCAAGTGTAAAGCTTGTAAATGTTCAGCGACAACTTTGCCGGCTAAAATTGCCACTTCTGTCAGTAAAGAACGGACTGGTAAATTATTAGAAGCGAGAACAGTCCCCCCCCGTCCTTCGTCTTTGTAGGGAGAGATTTTGTCTAATTGAATATCAAAACTACCCCGCTGCAGACGTTGGGATTTTAGGGTGGGGCAAACGCTGAAAAATAAATCTTTCAGGGTTTCAACGGTATCGGTGGGGGCAGCTTCGCTATCTTCTTCACTGAGCAGATCGCGCACCTGTTGATAGGTAAAATGTTGATCCACTTGGATGAGGCTGCGGGTGATTTCGTACTCCACTAGCTCCCCCTTATCATCGAGGGTGACGAGGATAGAAATAGCGGGGCGCTGTTCTTGGGGTGACAGGGAACAACGACTGGCAAGGGCAGCCGGGACTAATGGCAGCACTTTTTCGCCTAGATAGACGGCAGTTCCCCGTTTTTTGGCAACTTTATCCAATAATCCGCCCCGTTCGATGTAACGGGTGACATCGCTGATATGAATGGCGACTTGCCAGCGATTTTGGTTGATTTTCTCTAAAGAAAAGGCATTTTCAATGATCGGAGGATAATCCAGGTGGTTGTCATCTTCGATGGTAAAAGTGAAAAATTGGGTTAAATCTCGCAGTTGTTCTTTTTCGCCACTATCGAAGAAATCCGCTAAATTATCGGCAATTTCGAGGGCTTCTGGCGGAAAATTATGGGGTAGATCGTGTTTACAGGAGACGATATCCGTGTCGGCAGCGGCCTCGGCCGTGGAACCGAGGACACGAGTAACTTTACCGATGGGAGGCATTTCTCCCAGGGGATAACGGAGGACGGAAACATGAACGAGGTGATCGATGTTTTCTTGGAGGTTTTGACCATTTTCGAGGAGATTAAGCGTAAATTTCAGGCGATCATCCAGGGGAACCGCCACAAACTGCTCATTTTCCTGTTTTACTTGCGCTAGAAGCGAAGGGTTAGCTCGTTCCAGAATTAATCTCACCTCTCCTTCTGGGGAACGACGACGGGTTCCCTCGCGGATGATTTTGACTAAAACTCGATCGCCATTCCAAGCGTTACTGAGATGATTTTTCGAGACGTAGATGTCATCAGCATCTTCGCTATCTTGGATAGCAAAGCAAAATTCTTTACTGGAACAGCGCAGCTTTGCTTCTACGACATTTTCCTCGATCACACGACGATAGCGCCCCCGTTCTTTGACAACCATTCCCAGACGTTCGAAAGCATCGAGAATCACTTGCAATTTTTCGCAGCTTTCGGGATCGTCTTCGCAGCCTAGTTTTTTTTCGAGAAGTTTACCCGTAGCTAATTTATCATCACTAAGATGAGAGAGGAGTGTGGCGATCGAGAAGTCCATCTAACAATAATCCTTACTTACAAGACACTGACGGAATGGTGGACAATTAAGTTTAAATACTTAATAATGAGAAGATTGATTGAAACCATTGACTTGAGAGATTATCTCTGTCGGGTTAATTGCGATCGCTGGTGGTGACAGTGAAGGTAAACTGACCAAGCATCGAACACCCGAAACTACCGAAGAGAATTATCGAAGCCTTCCTTATGATAAGCCAATAGCGAACACCGGCAAACTTTTTGGCGATCGCTAGTCTTTCTGGCAGAAGCTTCAGCCTAGTAGAATCTTGTTACTATGGGCAAGGCTAATCCTAGGACTGAAAATTTTATCTAGCCTTTAATCTTAGCAAGAACTTGCTACATTTTTCCATAATTACGATAGAGTATTCTAGTATAAGTACAAAGGAACTCGAAAAAGTCACCATGTTGCAAAAGTTACGCCAACGTTACCCCCAAGTTGCCCTGATTAGCGAGTTAGTTCAAATCGATCACGGCAAGTATATTGTGAGAGCGATCATCGAAATTGAGGGAAAAACGGTCGTTACAGGTTTAGCTGCGGCAGATACGGTGGAAATCGCCGAAGATAGAGCCAGAGAACGAGCTTTACTGCTTTTAGAGGCTGAAAGCACCCCCGATCTCCAGCTTGTGGAAAAAGTCAGCCCCAATAATATTTCTCTAGGGGAAGATTTACCTAAACCCGTCCCTAGTGCTAAAAAATCGACTAAAACGGCTAAAGTCACCGAAATACCTCGTCCTGAAACTAAAATTGAACCAGAATTACCCCAAGTTAAGGATATTCCCCCAGCTAAAATTGAACCGGAATTACCTCCTGTTGAGGAAATCTCTGTCCCAGAACCGGAATCTTTATTATTAGAAATGGAAACCGATAATTACTCCTTATTAACAGAATTGCCAGAAGAAGTGAGTTTAACTGAAGAAGACCCCCCAGAACCGGAACCAGTTGCTGTTATTCCCGAAGAAATCGATTATTCAGTGCTTAAAACTAAAATTGATGTGGAGATGAAACGATTAGCTTGGACTACAGAAAAAGGTCGAGAATACCTGATTTCTAGCTATGGCAAAAAGTCGCGTTTACTGCTAACTAATGAGGAGTTATTAGAATTCTATAACTACTTATCTAGTATTAGTGCGCCAATTCAAAAATGAACCGCACGACTCCTTAAGAGTTGATAGAAAAAGGCTCATCAGGTACTGTCTGATCAATACAACAACAAATTATATCTAAAAACGAAGCCCCCAACATCTTAACACGCCAATTCAGACTTGAATTGGCGTTGTTTGACAAATCTTGAATAGATTTTTTGATAATTGATACTAAATCAGGTTCCCCTGCTGATACCATTTTTCTTTATTCGCGTCACAACGAATGCAGGCTTGGCAAGCATTCGAGCGTGGATGTCTGTCATGGATTTAGAAATTTGGTATGACTGTTGAGCCTCTGATTCCGGGTTCCGATAAGTTTGAATCATACAAGCAACCAAAAAAGCAAATGTAGCTATTCTTTGTTGTCCGTCAATTATCTCATATTTATGCTGATCAAATGCTCCAACAACAGGGTGTTTAACACTCAGAATGCCACCTAAAAATGACTCATTGGCGAATTTTGCTTTCTTTCTTTAAAGCAATTAAGTAAATCCTTTATAAAATCTGAAACTGATTCTGATTCCCAAGCATAAGCTCTCTGATATTTAGGAATAAAAAACGTAGATTTACATTTAAAATTTGTACCGACTGAGGTGTATGTTGGTTCAATCTTCATAACTCATCTAAGCCTATAGAACATTTCAGTACAGTATCTAGAAAGGGAAAAGAACTAACTGAGCCTATTCAAGGCTAACATACTCCAGCAGAGGAAGACAAATCCTAGTAGGCAATTACTTCGATTATCATGGCTGAATTCTATCATAATCTCTAGAAAGGAATGAACAAAAGCGCAGCGATGAGAGAGGCAAAATTAAGCCTGATCGAAAAGTATCTCCATCCCTATCTATTATTGGTCGTTTTTTATCCTGATTGGTGCTGCTAATTAAGCAGCCGATAAGAACTCTTTATCGCTGATAATCAAGATTATTTCCTAACTTTTAACTGCCGACATCTGCCGCATTTCTAAATACACTAATAAAGCGTTAATATCGGCGGGATTGACTCCGCCAATTCGCGAGGCTTGGCCGATGGTGGCGGGTTTAATTTTTGTTAATTTTTCCCGCGATTCCATTGACAAAGTTTCGATTTTCATGTAGTCAATATCGGGGGATAAATGACGGTTACTGTGGCGACTGATTTGGTCGATTTGATTTTGTTGTCGTTTCAAATAACCAGAATATTTAATCTCAATTTCTACCCCTTCTCTTTCGGCTAAATTTAAATCGGGATTACCCAAACCATAGCGATCAATATCCAGATAATGGAAGCTAGGACGACGCAGTAAATCAGCTAAAGAGAGAGAACCTTTAATTTTTTGTTCCGTATCCTTAACGATGGCAATTGCCACCTGATCCCGTTCTTTAATTCTCGTTTCGTGTAAGCGTTCTTTTTCAGCGATAATATTAGCCTGTTTCGTTTGGAATAATTGCCAACGCCGGTCATCAATTAAACCAATTTCTCGCCCTAAAGGTGTTAATCTTTGATCGGCATTATCCGATCGCAATACTAAGCGATATTCAGAACGACTGGTTAACATTCGATAGGGTTCCCGCAGATCCTTGGTACACAAATCATCGACCAAAGTTCCCAGATAACTTTCCTCCCGAGGAAAAACAATTAACTCTTTTCCTAAAGCAAACCGGGCCGCATTAATCCCCGCCACCAGCCCCTGGGCTGCCGCTTCTTCATAACCGGTTGTGCCGTTAATTTGTCCCGCACAAAATAACCCCTCAATCTTTTTCGTCATCAGGGTTGGATAACACTGAGTTGCCGGTAAATAATCGTATTCCACTGCATAGGCAGCACGCAACATCACACAGTTTTCTAAACCGGGTAAAGTCCGCAGCATTGCTAATTGAACATTTTCCGGCAGTCCCGTTGAAAAGCCTTGGATATAAAGTTCGGGAATATTGCGCCCTTCCGGTTCGATAAAAATTTGATGACTTTCTTTATCGGCAAAACGGACGATTTTATCCTCAATACTGGGACAATAACGCGGCCCTTTGGAGTCAATAAAACCGCCATAAATGGGGGATAAATGTAAATTATCTCTGATTAATTGATGAGTTGCCGCCGTGGTGCGGGTGAGATGACAGTTCATTTGTTCTCGTTTGATCCACACCTCCGGATCAAAACTAAACCAACGTACCTCGTCATCGGGCGGTTGCGGTTCCATACGGGAGTAATCCACCGAACGCTTATCCACACGGGCAGGAGTGCCAGTTTTTAGGCGACCGGTCTCGAATCCGAGACGATTTAGGGTTTCTGTTAAACCCACCGCCGCAAATTCGCCCGCGCGTCCGGCTGCCATAGACTTGCCGCCGATCCAGATTTTGCCGCCTAAAAAAGTGCCAGTGGTTAAAATGACGGCTTTAGCGGCGAAACAAGTGCCGAAATAGGTTTCTACCCCTAAAACTTGCTCATTTGCCCCTAAAATCAGGTCTGTGGCCATGCCTTCCCGAATAACCAGATTGGCTTGGGTTTCGACGATACCTTTCATCACCGCCGCGTATTCCCGTTTATCGGTTTGGGCGCGTAGGGCCCAGACTGCCGGTCCGCGAGAGGCATTAAGAACCCGTTTTTGCAGATAGGTGCGATCAGCCATTTTGCCAATTTCGCCGCCTAAAGCGTCCACTTCGTGGGTTAATTGGGATTTAGCCGGACCACCGACGGCGGGGTTACAGGGTTGCCAAGCGATTTTATCGAGATTAAGGGTGAGGAGAAGGGTACGACAACCGAGACGAGCGCAAGCTAGGGCCGCTTCACAGCCAGAATGGCCCGCTCCGACGACGATGACATCAAATTCGTCTTGAAAGTCTGCGGCTGAGGAGAAATTCATAGTCGATCGAGGGGAAAATTAATTAATCAGGCTAATATTCTAGCAATTTTTCTGAGTTTTCCTTCAAATATAATACAAGAATACTAATCAGGTGATTAACTAAGCTGCCCGCGCATTTAAGAGGCAAGACCCCCCGAACCCCGACGGGAGTGTCAATCTAGGAGGTCTTTGGGTGTAATCAACTCGTAACGCTCGAAGGGTTGATGAATCCAGGGATTATCGGGGTAATATTCCACATAATAGTCAGGTTTGATTCTTGAGGCTGCTTTGTACCAGATCACCGCAGTTTTGATATTGGTAATGCCGTATTTTTCCCGTAACAAAATCGAGGTTTTTTGGAGAGTGATTCCCGAATCGACTAAATCATCCACTAATAACAAGGGACTCTTTAATTGGGCCTCGATCATGGCTAAATTCGAGGAAATAGTTAATTCTCCCCGAATTTGATGATTTTGCCCCCCGTAGGAAGCAGCGTAGAGAATGGCTAGGGGTTGACGAAAAAGACGACAGAGAATGTCACCGACGCGCAATCCTCCCTTAGCTAAACAGACAATCTGAGCAAATTGCCAACCAGAACGATCGATTTTTACTGCTAATTTTTCGATTAGACGATGGTATTCATCCCAAGAAACATAAATATCGGCCATATTTTCGATTCTCGATGCAGAATTACTTATTTTCGGCAGGTCGATCGCTACTCCAGGCCCACCAAACTCGATCGCATTGACAATGATAGAATTCCTGCCATTTACGACGGGAATCTTCTCCTAAAACGGGTGCGCGGCGATTGATCCAAACGGCCTGAGCTTCTTTAGCTTTGGCCCCACAGTAAGGACAACAAAAATTGTAGGCGTGAACAGCATTCTCTGTCCAGTCAGGGGGAAAGGGACTAAAAGCATCCATAATCTCTAAAATATAAGAGTAATAACTAGAAAAACTGGGTCAATAGATAATCTCCTTGTTTACTTTATCACTAAAAAAATATGGCTAAAGGGGATCAAATATACGCCTATCGGGAATTGCTCAATCTTCAGGGTGTTTATGCCCATCATGGCATCGATTGCGGTGATGGTAGCGTCATTCATTACCGAAAACCGAGCGAGATTGTCGAACG
>SFAU01000039.1 GCA_007096045.1 Microcystis novacekii Mn_MB_F_20050700_S1
GGTAGAATCGATCAATGCAGTTGTTTTCTTTCGAGGTGTCATCATTACTAAGAAAACTACCCGTTCCTTGGCCGGTATTGCCGGAATTGTCGCCGTTGCCACCTTAATCAGTAAGGTTTTTGGTTTAGTCCGCGAACAGGTAATCGCCGCTGCCTACGGTGTTGGGCCGGTGGTGAACGCCTACGCTTTTGCCTACGTTATCCCCGGTTTTCTGTTAATTCTCCTCGGTGGCATTAACGGCCCCTTTCACAGCGCTTTGGTCAGTGTTTTGGCCAAAAGAGATAAATCCGAGTCCGCGCCGATTGTCGAGACTATTACCACCCTAGTCAGTGCGATTTTATTAGCTGTCACCGTCTTTTTAATCGTTTTTGCCAATATTTTTATTGATGTTCTCGCTCCAGGTTTAGATGCCGCCACCCGCAGCATGGCCATTCAACAACTGCAAATTATGGCTCCCATGGCGGTTTTAGCCGGTTTAATCGGCATCGGTTTCGGTACTCTCAACGCGGCGGATCAATACTGGCTACCGAGTCTCAGTCCGCTTTTTTCCAGTGTGGCGGTGATTATCGGCGTGGGTTTGCTGGCTTGGTTACTTGGCGATCGCATTGATCAGCCGCAATACGTGCAACTGGGGGGTTTTGTCCTCGCTGGCGGTACTCTCGTCGGGGCGCTCTGGCAATGGTTAGCACAAGTGGGCGCACAAGTCAAGGCAGGTTTAGGAAAATTAACATTTCGTTGGGATTGGCAGATTCCGGGGGTGTCGGAGGTGTTGCGGGTGATGATTCCGGCGACCTTATCTTCGGGAATGTTGCATATTAACGTTTATACTGACCTCTTTTTCGCTTCTTTTATCGAAAATGCCGCCGCTTCCATGCGTTACGCCAGTTTTATCGTTCTCACGCCCTTGGGCATCATGTCCAACATGATTCTCGTGCCGTTTATGCCGATATTTTCTCGACTGACGGAACCGGAAAATTGGGGAGAATTGAAGCAAAGAATCCGTCAGGGTTTATTATTGACGGCTTTAACCATGTTACCCTTCACCGCTATCTTTATCGCCCTCGCTTTCCCTGTAGTGCGAGTTATCTATCAACGGGGTGCCTTTAATCTGGCTGCCTCGGAACAGGTGGTTCCCGTATTAATGGCCTACGGTTTCGGGATGTTTTTCTATCTCGGTCGCGATGTTTTAGTACGAGTGTTCTATGCTTTGGGGGATGGCGACACTCCCTTTAAGGTGAGTATGGTGAATATTGTTCTCAATGGTGTGCTGGATTTCCTCTTGTATAAACCTTTTGGTACTCCGGGGATTGTTTTAGCCACCGTGGGGGTTAATATCCTTTCTATGGGCATTTTTACGGTGATTTTAAATCGTCGTTTAGGGGGTTTACCTTTAGGAGAATGGGGTTTATCCTTATTGGGATTAACGGTAATTACAATGCTTTCTGGTGTTGCTAGTTGGGGCGCTAGTTGGGGTTGGGAAAAGGTTTTCGGTGCTGGTAATATTTTCCTACAATTATTACAGTTAGGTTTTGCTTCGACGGTAGCGGTAGGTTTATTCCTTCTCGGTGCGATGTTATTGAAGTTACCAGAATTAGACCTATTAATCTCGCGAGTTCGTCAGAAGTTCTCGAAAAAATCTTAGGTTTAAGTTGCTGCCTCACTAGATTAAAGAAAGGTTAAACCCTAGCTAATACCAAATCCGTTTTTAAGAGTCTGATTAACTCCTTCCCTCGCTCGTAATTACTGTTATAGGGGACGGAAGAATTTTTTCAATTTGCTCGCTCTCTTTTTGTTTAATATCAAACAAATCCAATCGGATTTGAAGATTTAGCCAAAAATCAGGCGAGACTTGCAAGTATTTAGCTAGTCTTAAAGCGGTGCTAGGGGTAATCCCCCGACGACCGTTGACGATTTCGTTAATTTGCCGGTAGGGAACTCCGATTGCGTCGGCAAGTTGACGTTGTGTGATTCCCATCGGCCGCAAAAATTCCTCTTTCAGCATCTGGCCCGGATGGGTGGGTCTTCTATGGGTAGGTATGCGAACCATGCTTCTACTCCTTTTTTAACTCGCTAAACTATTTCTTTTTTGCAGCGATTGCACTCTTATACTAAATCCAGTTATTAAAAACTGATTATTTATTCCCCTTTTTGCATGAGTGCATGAGTAGAAAACGGGTTTCTCGGAGAAACCCGTTTTCTGTGCGGTATAAAACCCTTACCTCGTCTATATTTCACATTTATTCAGCAAACCCTATTTACTTTTAGGAATTGGGGGCAGTTGCGGTGATTTTCGGCGAGAATTAGAACCGGATATTTTCGGAGGTAGGGGTGCATAATTGCGATTAGATAAAGCTTGAAGGCTCTTTTTCATATTAGCAGGTTCCGGCAGTTCTAGAGTTACCCCTTCTCTAGCGGTCATTGTTTCCTCTGGTAGGCATAAATCAAAAACAAAGGCAGAATTATTGGTTAAATCAGCCAATTCTAATTTTACCATCTCTGGAGAGGATTTTACTGCTAGTAAAGGTTCAATTTCGGTTTTAATTAACTGTTCTAATTGAGCCAGATAATTGATCTTAACAGGAGTAACAATTAAAGTTAACATTTCTTGCCAACCTTGCCCCCCCAATTCGGACAGAATATCTCCGTAACAGCGAATTTTCCAGCTACCTATTCCTAAATCTCGATAGGAAAAAATTTCCAGCCAACCCCCGGCATCCGATCGATAATAATGGGTATATCGTTCACTACTTTCGGGAGATTCGTAATCGATACGCGCTTCGATATGTGCAAAAGGAGAATCCAGACGGGCCAAGAGACGATAGTTTCCCGAGACAATTTCTAGGGAATTAGTAGAAATTGTGCGTCCGTGATTTTCCCCTTGTTTTTGCAGTATAAATTCCATAATCTTAGCCTAGGCTTAATGTTGGCTCTCTTAGGTTTGGTGGGTAAAATGTATTCTAAGATACAGTCCCGGCAGCAAGCGAGTGGGCTGCATCTCACATTTGCAGGAATACCGATAATCAGCAATTATCAGTGACTCTTAGATGATGATAAATGTATCAGCAGCTGCCTGTAAGCATCTCACCGAAAAGCTAATGCGCGGGGGGTTTGGGGGCGGCGCCACGCCCCCAACGGGGGGTTTGGGGGGTAGAACCCCCCAAAAGCCTGGATTGAGTGATAAAATCGGAAGTAATGCTCGATTTTAGCCGAGAGTGTCCCTGTAAAAATCCCAATTGGTAGATTGGCAAAAATGAGATGCACCCAGCGAGTGGAACTAACCACAAAGACACAAAGAACAAGATATCCTAATGTTTGGCCATGACGCTAAAACTTAGGATTTGTGCCGAGAGATTTGTGCTTTTAATTCCCTTGCTTGTGTCAATAAATCCGCTTGGGTTAGACTAATTTGCTCTTGGGTGGCCATCCATTTCAGTTGTACCGTGCCATTTTCAGCCTCAGCATCCCCCAAAATTATACAGCCCACGGCCTTAGCTCGATCGGCCCGTTTAAATTGTTTCCCGAAAGCGCTACCGCTTAAGTCTAACTCGACGCTAAACCCCAATCCGCGTAATTCCTGTGCTAACACCACACTGCGCGCCTCAGCTTTTTCTCCTTTGGAGACGAGATAAAAATCGGGAACCAAAAAAGATAAAGATTGCTTTTGTTGTAATAATATAATCAGACGTTCTAAACCGATCGCCCAACCCACTGCTGGACTGTCTGGACCGCCTAATTGAGCTATTAAACCATCATAACGACCACCACCGCAAACCGTAGCTTGAGAGCCTAAATCATCGGACTGAATTTCAAAGGCCGTATGGGTGTAGTAGTCCAATCCTCGCACTAAACAGGGATTAAGATTATAGATAACTCCCAAATCCGTTAGTAAAGATTGTACCCGTTCAAAATGCTTTTGAGAATCACTGCCGAGATGTTCAAGAATACTGGGGGCATTCTTACAGATAATCTTGGTTTTCTCGTCCTTACTATCCAAAATTCGCAGGGGATTTTTTTCTAATCTCTGTTGAGAATCTGCGTCTAAATCAGCTTTGTAGGGAGTCAAATAATCTAGCAAGGCCTGACGATAATTTTGCCTATCTTGGGCATTTCCTAGGGAATTAAGGTCTAATTTTAGGTTTTCTAGCCCCAAAGCTTTTAATATCTCGCTGGCAAGGGTAATTACTTCCACATCCGCCCTAGGGTCATCACTTCCTAACAATTCGACCCCGATTTGATGAAACTGTCGCTGCCTACCCGCTTGCGGACGTTCATAACGAAACATCGGCCCCTTATACCAGAGTCTTTGTACTCCTCCGGCGGCCTGTAATTTGTGTTCAATGTAGGCACGAACGACCCCGGCCGTTCCCTCCGGTCGCAAAGTCAGGGAACGTTGACCGCGATCGAGGAAACTGTACATTTCTTTACCTACCACGTCCGTCGCTTCCCCGATACCCCGTTCAAAAAGTTGCGTCTGTTCAAAAATGGGAGTTCGTATCTCTTGATACAGCGCAGTCGCTAAAATTCTGCTAGTGGTTTCCTCTAACCACTGCCAGTAACCGACCTCCGCCGGTAAAATATCTTTTGTGCCTCGGATTGCCTGAATTTCACCCATAGTTCCCTGTATTTTTATCCTTATTTCAACAATCTTAAACCGCTGAGAGTCACTAATACCGTTGATCCTTCATGACCGATGACACCTAGAGGTAAAGTTATATCACCAACAAAATTGGCTATGAGCAATATGCCGATAAATGCGAGGGCGAAAGTGATATTCTGTTTAACAGTGCGATTGGCACGACGACCAAGGTTAATTGCGCTGGGAATTTTGGCTAAATTATCGGACATAAGGATAATATCGGCCGTTTCCAAGGCGACATCACTACCAGCTTTTCCCATGGCAATCCCCACATTAGCCATAGCTAAAGCGGGCGCGTCATTAATGCCATCTCCTACCATAGCGACAGTGTGATATTTTTCTTGCAGATTTTGGATAACGGTTAACTTATCTTCGGGCAGTAAATCAGCGTAAACTTCCTCAATACCGAGTTTTTTAGCGACTTGATCGGCACTTTGTTGGTTATCACCCGTAATTAAAACGATATGTTCGATACCGCTCTTTTTTAGTTTCTCCACCAGATTAACTGCCGAGTCACGAAGGGTATCAGCCACAGCGATCGCACCGAGCATTTGATTCTCCTGTACTACCCAGACCAGGGTTTTACTTTCTTTTTGTAAACGTTCGCGGATAGCTAGGATATTCTGGTCAAGATCAGAAATATGGTCACGAATATAGGCAAAATTGCCCACAGATACCGACTTATCGGCAATTTTTCCCGTGATACCTCGTCCCGATACCGCTTGCACCTGATTAGCACTGAAGAAATTTATACCACGTTCCCTCGCTGTACTGGTAATTGCCTCTGCGATGGGATGTTCGGAACAGGATTCTAGGGATGCAGCCACCGCTAACACCTCATTTTCGCTGACTGCATGGATAGGGACAATTTCCACCACTTGCAACTTACCGAGGGTGAGAGTGCCGGTTTTATCAAAAGCAATCGCTCGTAGGCGGCCAATCATCTCCAATCTTGCGCCATTTTTGAATAAAATCCCTTGTTTTGCCCCGTTAGCGATACCCGATAACAAAGCTGGCATAATTGAGGCCATTAAAGCACAGGGAGAAGCCACCACGAGAAAAATTAAGGCGCGATAGATAGTGGTTTCCCAGGTCCAACCCCAGAAAAAAGGCGGTAAAATCCCGAAAATTAAGCCCAAAATCACGATAATTTTCGCATAAGCTCGCTCGAAACCTTCGATAAACTGTTGGGAGGGAGGGGATTCATTTTGCGCTTTTTCTACCAAACGAATCACCCTCTCAATTAAGCGACTTTCGGGGGGAGTTTCCACCTTTAAACGTAGCACTCCCGCACCGTTGAGAGTTCCCGCAAAAACTTCTTCCCCAATGGTTTTATCCACGGGAAGCGATTCTCCCGTAATTGGTGCTTGATTAATGGGACTGTTTCCCTCGATAATAAGGCCGTCAATGGGGATTAATTCACCCGGTTTGACTAAAACTGTATCACCGATGTGTAATTGCTTGATCGGAACCTCTTTTTCACCGTCTCCCGTGATTAATCTAGCAGTATCGGGAGTCATGGCCATGAGAGAACGAATATTGCGATCGGTTTTCGCCAGGGCAATCTGTTCTAATGCGCCACTAATGGCGAAAATCAGGATTAAAATGGCTCCATCGATGATGAGATAGTAATTACTGTCCCAGAGTCCCAAAATCGCCGCCCCCAACGCCGCTACAATCATTAAGAGGTCCACATCCAGTTCTTTTTCCTCAAATAAAGTCGTTAATCCTGCTTGGGTACTTTCGTATCCTCCCACCACATAGGCGATCGGTAGTAGGATGAAAGCTAGGCCGATCAGGTTAAAGTGTAGGCATAACCAACCAAAAAAGACTAAAATAGCGCAAATTCCCGCAGCAACTGCCGAGGAATACCGAGACAACCAAGAGGACGAGATACTCTGAATCATGGATTGATGGCAATTAATTCTCTCCCCATTCTAGAAAAAATTGGATCGATGCAGAAAACCGCTATCACGTTATCCCCCGCACCCAACCTAACCGATAATAATTGGAATTTTGCGGCGTTGTCAGATCAGAAGAGGAAAGATGCAATGCTCCGGTGCTGATTCGGAGCATCTTTCAATTTGACAACGCCAATTGTAGGGCTAATTCATGAATTAGCCCTACGCCGATTGTAGAGCTAATTCCACTTGGCTCAGGGCAAGTCAAAGTAATTTCAGTTCCGGTGCTGATTCGGAGCATCTTTCAATTTGACAACGCCAATTTTGCCGAGGTTTGGATCGATCCGCTGCTATCTCCCCCCTATATCTTGCTTTTACTCGCTGAATCTTCAGGAAACTATCGCGTGTACGATCCCTCTGAGGGTTATCAGGTAGTATTTACCGGTGCGAGTTACGAGGAAGCCGAAAATTGGCTATTAGAGGACGAATTTGAACCGGTAGAGGGACGACTTTCGCCAGTAGAGATATAATTTCCTTATCTCCTTTCCCCCTTTCTTGGATGCTATGCTTACTAAAAAAGCGATGTAATTGGCTAAAATCGCTCTTTATTGGCAGTCAAAAGGCAATTAACCTCAAAAAAGTCAAAAATACTCCTCCAGAACCCAGCGACGCACCAGAGGGATAGAGCGAACTCATGAAAACCGACACGATTTTCTACCGACTTTTTCAAACCTTTCCAGGTCTTCTGTTTGAGTTAATCGACTTTCCCAGGGAATTAGCCAATTTCTATCGATTTTCCTCCGTAGAGGTGAAACAACTATCCTTTCGCATCGATGGAGTCTTTCTAGCAGAACGGGAAGATTTACCGATTTATTTTACCGAAGTTCAATTTCAGAATGATCCGGAGTTTTATGCTCGTTTTTTCGCCGAAATTTTTCTCTATCTCAAACAGACGCGGTTAAAAAACAATTGGCGCGGGGTAGTGATCTATCCGAATCGAAGGGTAGAAAGGGAGAAGATAGAGCGATATAGAGAGCTATTACAAGAAACAAGAGTACAAAGGATTTATCTCGACGAATTAGCCGAGAGTCCACCAGATTCGCTCGGATTAGCGACGCTAGAGTTAGTAAGCTTACCGGAAGCGCAAGTGATCAACCGGGGAAGGGGGTTAATCGTGCGAGTGAGGGAAACGGGGGTAGAAAATCGCCCACAGGAACTTTTAGAATTGATAGAGACGATTTTGATTTACAAGTTGCCGCGGATTACTCGAAAGGAGATAGAAGCTATGTTTAGTTTAAGCGAGTTAAGACAGACGCGTATGTTTCAGGAGGCCCTAGAGGAAGGTCGTCAAGAAGGGGAAATCATCGGAAAATTAGCTTCTGTTCCCTTATTATTGCGAGCGGGGGTTAATCCCCAAGAAATCGCCGCTTCTCTGGGATTATCTCTCGAACAGGTCTTAGAAGTGGCTCGCTCGCCGGGAGAGAGCGATCGCTAGAGTATTTTCAGATTTCGGCAGTAGAGATATAATTTCCTTATCTTCCTTTCCCCCTTTCTTGTATGCTATCCTTACTAAAAAAGCTCTGGAATTGGCTAAAATCGCTCTTTATAGGCAGTCCAAAGGCAGTTAACCCCGAAAAAGTCAAAAATACTCCTCCAGAACCCAGCGATGGCGAATATGAAGGGATATTGATGGGGTTATTCGAGCAGGTGGCGGCGGGAACCACTACCGACGGGTTACGGGGATGGCTATACAGTCGCCATTGTGACGATAAAAAGCTGGCGCGGTGGTTAGGGGTCAAAAGCGAGGAATGGCTACAGTATCCGGAAGATTATCAAACTTTAGCGCAGGATTTGGCGGCTTTAGGCAAGGTGATGACGGGAAATCTGGGGGAAGTGTGCCAACGGATTAGTCTCCAGTTACGCGACGCGGTGAGGGATGTTTCCAGTGTGGAGGGGGAAAATCTAGGTTCAAAGGAGACGGATTTAACGGAAGTCCAAAAATTTTATCAACTTTTGAATCAAGGGAAAACTTCAACAACTCAAAGACTATCCACTGCTAATAATATCCCGATTGTTCAGGATGCCGAATTCTGGTTTGAGTGGTTTGAGGGAAACCAGAAATACATGAATGGGGATTTTATCGGCGCGATCGCCTCCTACGATCGAGCTTTAGAAATTAAACCCGATTACCATCAAGCTTGGTTCAACCGAGGGGTTGCGTTAGGTAATTTAGGAAGGTATGAAGAAGCGATCGCCTCCTACGCTCGAGCTTTAGAAATTAAACCCGATTTCCATCAAGCTTGGAACAACCGAGGGAATGCGTTAGGTAACTTAGGAAGGTATGAAGATGCGATCGCATCCTACGCTCGAGCTTTAGAAATTAAACCCGATTTCCATGAAGCTTAGTCTGACCGAGGGTGGACGATTTGTTCTCTGGGTAAAATAGGGCTAGATCAGTTAACAGAATATAGTGATCCTTACTATTGGGCAGCCTATTATATCACCGATGAGCAAGGTAATCGAATAGGTGTTCTTTTAGATATAGAAGAATATCAGAAACTGCTGCAGGATGTCTAAAACTGACAGGAAGAGAAGGTTGGCGGGTTCGGATTGGAGTTTATCGAATTATTTATGGAATCGATGATTCAGAAAAGAAGGTGATTGTTCTTGATATTGGGCATCGAAAGGATATTTCCCGCTAAATACAAGCAATCATCCCTCACAATATCAGATTCAAAGCGATCGCCTTTGCTATTTTAATAGGTTTGAGGTTGAAAATTATCGGGAATATCTAATTCAAATACTTGGTCATGAATCCGAGCCACATAAAACCCTTCTTGCAGAATTTTTTCCCGTAATTCTGGGGATAAATCAACCGCAGCTAATATGCCATAGAGTTTTTTATCTTTGTGTTCAGAGAAAAAGCTGCGAAACCGTTGCAAAATACTTTTTAATTGTGTAATAGACTCCTCTCTGGCATGACTTTTAACCTCGACGATATAGGCAGTATTTAGCTCACCATTGGTATAGGCAAGGACATCAATTTCTAGGTGTTGTCCATCTTTACTGACTCGGACACTGGGACTAACAACTTCCATACCAAAGCGTTGTCTGAGAATCGTTTCCATTGAAGGAAGGGCAAGTCCTTCGGTAAAGCTGCCGAATTTGGCACCGAGTCCCCCAATTTGCTGACCTAATTCTTTGAGTTGTTTGTCAGTTTTCTTCTGTTGTTGGGCGTTTTCTTTCTGTTGTTGACTAACTTCCTTCAATAGTAGGTCAGTTTCCTTCTGTTGTTGACTAACTTCCTTCAATAGTAGGTCAGTCTCCTTCAGTTGTTTGTCAGTTTCTTTTTGAGCAGCAGTTAATTCAGCTTGAGCAGTCGCTAATTCGGCTAAGAGTCGCCATACGTCTTCTGATGTAGTCGTCATAGATGATTTTTTTCCGATGTCACCTATTCACTATTTTATCGGATTTCTGTGCTTGCCGAAGGCACTGGGGAGCAGACTGCTGATTCAATTGGGTAAGGTGGAGGCTAATTCATAGAACAAGAATCACCGCCACCAGCGACTAACATCTCTAATACTTTGATACACTTCTCTTAAGGCGACCTACTCCCCAAAATGAAGGATTAAAGGCAGGTTAGAAATAGTTTTAGAGTAATTCTAAGAATTCTTCGATAGTTAAACCCGCTTCTTTAACAATCCCTGCCATTGTATAAGCATTAACCGGATTTGCTCGTGGAATGGTGATAGTCCGTTCTCCATTCGTCATGGTAATATGTTTTCTCTGTCTAGTGATGCGGAACCCCGCTTTTTCAAAGGCATTAACAGCGTGTAGATGATTAATTCCGGGTAATTTTGGCCTACTTATCCTACTTCTACATAATGCACTTCAGCATCTTTGTTTAATTCTTCAATTGTCTCTAAATAGTCTTGTATCGCTTCTTTGATATTTTCAATGGCTTCTGCTTCAGTGTCTCCTTGGGACCAACATCCGGGTAAACTAGGACACCAAATGGCATAACCTTCTTCGCTTTGTTTGAGTCGAACTTGATAGCGCATAAGTAGTTACTGTAGTATTTGCTAGAGTGGGAGCATTCCATTTGAGATAATTTATCTATCTCTTTATACTAAACTAATGTGTATTAAGCCAGTGGCTTGCTTGTTCTACAAATACTGTGGCGTATTCTAAGGCAATTTTTGTTTGTTCCCTAGTTATTTCAATAACTTGATCATAATCTCCTAATTGTCGTAAATCATAGGTAATTCTTAATGCTTTTGATAGTTCTAATGATAATTCACCTGTTTGAATAAAATGTTGAGAAAATTGCTGTCGTACCCCTCGATGACTGCGAGTATTGATATTTTTAACTATTAACAGAGCTTGGACTGTACAATAAATGGCATAATAGCAACGAGAAATACAAGCACGATAATAATTTTTTTCAAGTAATAGGGTGGCCGCTTCTAATTCTTCATTAGCTTGATTGATATAGGACGAAATTTGGTTCACAGGACAATCCCTTCTCGGCGAATATTGTCCATTAATGGGGTTTGTCGATGAACAAAGTCTTCATCGGCGATGGGAATCAAAGAAATGAAGGTATTATATTTAAGGTCTAGTTGAGTAGCGATGTCTGCCATCCGAATCACTTCATCTCCAGGGGAAATCGGCCCCTTTAATACGACCATAATATCAATATCTGAGTCCTCATTGGCGTTACCCCGCGCTTGTGAACCAAAAAGGATGAGTTTTACTAACCGTTTTCCATAAAACTTTGCTAATTCTTGGCGAAATTCTTGTAGTATGGGCATTAGGATTTGTAATTGAGCCATTGTTTTATTACTTAGAAATTATTTTTTGTAATAAATTGTATTGATGGATGTCACTTATTCACTATTTTATCGGATTTTTGCGATTGCGTAGGGAGTGTGGAAAGATGGGGAGGAATGCGATCGCCAATGAAATGTGGATGGGTCATTCATTCGACGGCTCATAGCGTTCTAAACTTTTAATAAAATCATCGTTTTTCTTCTCGCCATGCTGCTTGACGGATAGATTCAGGGGTGATATTTCTGTTTTCCCACAGTCGTGCTAAGGCAAAGAAGTCTTGCTCGTTATCAGATAATGTTGTTTGATCTTCGATGATTTCTACGGAGTCAACAAAATCTAAAGCAGTTAAAATTTTAGAGAGTGTTTCTGCTTTTTCTTGGTCACGAATGTGTACGATTAGTTGTTTCATGGTAGTTTATTTTGTATTGATTTGGTATTAATGATCATTGTCTAATTCTGTTTTTAGCTAATTAATCATCGGAGAACTAATACGAATTCCATAATCAACTAACTGTTGTGATAAATCTAAAATTTCTTGTTTAGATAGATAACCTGCATAAAAACCAACCAAGAGAATTCCTAATGTTCCTTTGACGGGTAATTCCATAGCTTTGGCAACTCTTCTTGCTAATTTCTCATCTATAATTACCCAGTCTGGTTTGATTGAAATTGCCAAGAGAATAACTTCTAATTCTCCTCGATCTAATCCTAGTAATAGCGGTTCAAGAGGAGATGATGATGCAACTTCTTGAACTTGAATCCAATTGGCATTTTTGAGTTCTTTTGCCCCCAGTTTATTATCTCCAGCGATGACAATTTCTTGATAAACTGCCCAAGGAATAATCACTTCATTAAATAGCTGATTAAGAAGATCTAATTGATTAATCAAAGATAAGGCGATGATCGGTGTAGAATTAACAATTATCTTCATTCTCTTTGATTTTTTGGGCTAATTTACGGCTGGTTTGTATTTCTGATTCCCATTCTTCTGCTGTGTAATCAATAATGGAAAAACCATACTCAGAGAGAAGTGTATAAAATGTATATTTATCGCATCCTAATACTTGTGCGCCGATTCCTGCTGAAATTTTTCCTTCTTGATAAAGATGTCCTAATGTATAAATTATGACTTTACGAGAGAATGCTTCTTTTTCTTCTCTGGCAGCAATGAGGAGTTCTTCGGGAAATGTTACATTAATGCTCATGAGTGTTTAAAAATAATTTGTTTTTCTTGATTTTAGCAGGAATAATATCGCTAATTAATTGATGGTTGATAATTAAGATTCTCTATATTGTTCTCTTTAGTTGTTTATAAATTTCATCATCGTTTCGTTTGTCAATCAGCAAGATTTCTAGTGTTTGCTCCTCAACACGATAAACGATTCGATATTCACCAATATCGGCTCTATGATAAGAGTATCCTTTTAACTTTAGAGAATCTTGGGGATAGGGATTTGTTCTCAGTTCGGTTATTTTTGTGGCTACTTGTTTGGCGTGTTTATCTGGCAGTTTTTTTAAGCGTTTAGTTGCCTGTCGAGATAGGTTAATCTTAAGCATTTAAAATTTCTGACAGTAAAGCCTCACTTTCTGTTGTTCCGATAAAACCTTCTTGATGAGCTTTTTCTGCCTGTAAAGCCAAAAGTTGATTTTCTAACTCGGAAAATCTCTCAAATTCCTCGATTGACAGCACGACTGCAACATTACGTCCCTTTTTTGCTATCTTTACTGGTTCTCTTCGAGCCAAGTCTAACAGTTCGCCAAAGCGATTTTTTGCTTCTGAGGCTCCTAATGTTTTCATAACTAACCTTTATAGAAACTAGCCATTATGACCATTTTAGCTATTATAGCAATTATTGACAGGGCAATCACTTCCACCAGCGACTAACATCCCTAATTCCTTGAAGCACTTCTCTTAAAGCGACCTCCCCCCCAAAATAAAGGATTAAAGGGACTAACTTGGGAATAGTTTCGAGGAAATGAGGACGAGTGAGACTCCCCCAAGTCTGAAGGGTTTTTTCCCAGAAGGATAGGTCAGCATTGGCAGGCGTTAACATCTGAGTTATAATTGGGACGAAAATTAACTAAGGCAGTTGTTCTCAAATGAAATTAAAGGAAAGGTATATTACCGATGAGCAGGGTAATCGAATCGGTGTTCTTTTAGATATAGAAGAATATCAGAAACTGCTGGAAGAATTAGAAGAGTTAGATGCCATTAGAGCCTATGATTTAGCTGTCTCAGGCGATGATGATGAAATTTCTTTTGAAGTGGCGATCGCTGGAATTGAAAATAGTCAGCAATGAGTTACAATATCAACATAGCCAGAATCAGTAATATTATTTAATCAACTTTTACTCTACTTAATGTCAATTTCTTAACCCGCCTTGAATTAAAATTCAAGGCTAACAGCAAAAGTCCGCGCTTAGGGACTAATATGTTGAGGGAATTTTAAAGAAATTAGAACTTATTGAGTATGAAAATGATATTATAGCACTACGCAAAACTGTTAGGACACTCGTGGTTAAGCTATTCCACACGCTCATCGGGGGGTTAGGGGGGCGCAAAATGTCCTAACGT
Source organism: Microcystis novacekii Mn_MB_F_20050700_S1 (assembly GCA_007096045.1). GTDB lineage: Bacteria > Cyanobacteriota > Cyanobacteriia > Cyanobacteriales > Microcystaceae > Microcystis > Microcystis novacekii. The sequence continues at coordinate 13,946 of SFAU01000039.1, forward strand.
AAGCCCGTAGTGCTATATATACGTTGGACAGGCTGATTATTTGCCTGATGGCAATTATTCAAGATTCTCATCAAATATAAAAAATCTAGTCCCTTTAGTGGACTTAATCTATTAGCCCCGAAATAAATTTCGGGGCGGGATGTGATACTGTGGCTAAGGCTTTAGCTTGTAGCTTGTAGCTTGTAGGGTGCGTTAGGCGGCCACCAATTCAGTTAAAAAAACGAAAATTAATAATCCGCCGTAACGCACCAACTTTACTGGACTTGTTTTAGCTTGGCTTGGAGACGCTGAAAAACAATTTCTCCATCGGTAATTTTACCTTCTTTGATTTGTTTTTTACCTTCTAGAATTTTTTCTTTGAGTTGAATAATTTCTTGCTCTTTCTGCTCATTTTTTTCTAAAAGTTCAAATGCGATCGCAAATAATTCATCTGCATTTTCATATTTACCTTGCTGAAGTTTATCAAGGACAAATTTTTCCTGTTCTTGTTTTAAGGTAATCGGCATAATTTTTCTCCTAATGCTGTGTTAAAGATAAATTGGTCATCACTCAGACACGATTAAGTATTGTTCTTGGATTTGCTCAATATTGTAACCTGACAAGCGATCGACTTCCCACACCTCCCACACTCATCACCGCCACCAGCGACAAACATCCCTAATTCCTTGAAGCACTTCTCTTAAAGCGACTTCTCCCCCAAAATGAAGCATTAAAGGTGCTAAATGGGGAACCGTTTCGAGGAAATGAGGACGAGTGAGAAAAAACTAACCACGTCGTCTATAATTACTCCATTCAGGAAACTCAGAAAGATATTCTTTATTGATTCCACGGATGCAAATGTATTCACCCTGAATCCAGGCTATTGAAATTCCAGAAGTTGACAGTGGCGATTTCCGTAAAATCAACCAAAACGGCAAGCACAATAGTGCAAATATTACTAAGCTGTAATGTACCATAATCATCCCAAAAATTACGCACGAGAAAATCGTATCTGTTAATAATTTGTGCTGTTTTTTAACTTCTTGAGAAAGTCCAAAAGTGATTTTTTCGTATTTTGTCACAGCCAAATAGGCAATGATAACCGGTATTGCCAGAATCCAGGGTACAAAAATTAAAAAACTGATTCTAATCAGGGCAGAAAAAAGGGCAGAAGAATTAACAAATAAAGGATTAAAGGATAAAGTATGTTCTTCTTTTCCCGTTACCGGGCGATTGGTTTTGATACAGCGATTTGGTAGAGATGCCCCCCGCAACATCACCAGATATCCATCATACTGCCATATTCTCTTTCCCTTATCTTTAGGAATACAGTAAATATCAACGGGTTCATTGTTTAAGTTAACCTCAAAATTCACCAATAACCCCACTCTGGGAAATTCTTTTTCGTCCTTCCAATCGGAGTTTGTGAACTGGTATCTTGTCCCGTCATTGCCTCTGATAACCCCTGTGTTATTGGAGATGTCGAAGCGTAAAATAGTTCCTTCCATCTGCAAAAAATCCTTGAGCAAAACCTTATTTATGGCTCTTCTAGGTTCTGTGTGATAAGTTTAACTTACATAGGATCGATCGATCTTTGTGTCCTCTGTGTCTGGTGTGGTTCCTTCCACTTCCTCGCCCGCAGGACTGTATCTTAGAATACATTTTACCCAGCAAATCCAAGAGAGCCTATTTATTTCTTCTAAGTATATCGTAAAAAGCTGATCTGCAAGAGGAACATAAATTTCATATTCTAAGTAGGTGGGTGGAATTAAATATAAGATGAACGTAGGTTGGGTTGAAGCATGAAACCCAACGCCCGCTAATGTTACGAAGTGCGCTAACCCATCCCAGGGTAAGCGCATCTTAACAATTCTTGACAAAATCAACTTTATGTGATTTGATTACCCAGAGAGCGATTCAGGCATATTTGAAGAGAATTGGCCATCTCAATTGTTAAGCAAAAATCGACCAAATGTGAATATTTCGTAACTATTCTGATTGACTGGTATCACTTGAAATGCCCACACAGCAAGCGGTTCACAAAATTGGCTAATTGTCAATAGCGTTTGAGATGCTCTCACCCTGTTTGGATTCATCCCCAATCCCTCTGGCAACTTGCAAGGCTTCGGGTAACAAAGCAGGGGAAAGATAGGGACTGATTGCGATAGGAAGAAGATTTTAAAGAAGCGGATATAACGGGTTTAGGTTCAGGATCAATATCATGACTTTCTAATATCTCACACCATTCGGGATTGTCATAAACTCTTGCCAAAGATTCAGCCTCTAAAGATGCCGGACGATCTCTAATTGGATGTTGAGATTGTACCCCAATCACTAACCCATTATAAACAATTGCTGATCTATCGTTTTTCTGAAACTTTAGGGCGGACGGGTTGCCTTTCTCAAATGACATAATAGCCCAACCCGATCGCTAAGGGAAGCGCGGGTTGGGAAAAGAAATCGACCTAATATTATCTCAAGACTAAAATGACAAATTGAATTAGTAAGATCAAACTAAGGAGCTAAACGTTGCCTTTGCCAACTGCCATCTTCTTGACGATAATAACAGAGACGATCATGGAGACGACTGGGGCGACCTTGCCAGAACTCGATTAAACTAGGAATTAGGCGAAACCCCCCCCAATGAGAAGGACGGGGAACTTCACGACCAGCATATTCTTCTTTTAGTTCTGCAAGGCGTTTTTCGAGTATATCTCGCCCAGAAATCACTTCACTTTGATCGGAGGCCCAGGCCCCTAAACGAGATTCCCAGGGACGGACAAAAAAGTAATTATCCGATTCCTCCTCGCTGATTTTTTCTACAGTTCCCTCGATCCTAATTTGCCGTTGCAATTCTCCCCACCAAAACACTAGGGCTGCATTGGGATTGGCGATTAATTCCTGTCCCTTGGCGCTTTGGTAGTTGGTAAAGAGAACAAAACCGCGAGGATCGAAGTCTTTTAACAGTACCATGCGGGCCCGGGGTTTGCCCTCCGGGGAAATAGTGGCTAAAGTCATAGCGTTGGGTTCTAATCTTCCCGAAGATACCGCCCGTTCTAGCCATTGTTTAAATACAATGAAAGGATCGGCAGATGTTTCGGACTCTAGCAATTCTTCAAGATTGTAGTCCAAACGCAGGTCAGCGATCGATATGTCCATGGTTTTGTTTGCTAAATTCTATCCTTTGAGATCCTACAAGATTCTACAATCATGACTATCACCTCAGCCAGTGATGCGATCGAATCTCTTTTAGAAATGGCCGAACAGGGAGAAATTGACCCCTGGGATGTGCAGGTTATCGATGTGATCGATCGCTTTTTGGCGGAATTGGGGTTATTAAATGATCTAGATTTAGCCATGGCCCAAGCTAATTTACCCCAATCGGGACAGGCTTTTTTATGGGCTTCTATGTTAGTTTTATTTAAGGCTGATACCCTAGAAAGATTGTCTTTGGAACAGCAAGAAGAAAGTCTGATTGATGAGGAAATTAGCGAGTTAGAACGGGAATTAAGAACTTTACCCCGTTATCTAGAAAATCATATTCGCCGTCGTACTGCCGCCCCACCACCGCGCAAAAGACGGGTAACTTTGCAGGAGTTAATCACTCAACTGCAACAGATTGCCCTAGAGATTGAAGCTTTACCGAAACTGCCTGTAGTTGTCCCGAAACCCCGTCCCCAATCCCGACGGGAAGCGGTACAAATTATCACGGAATTGGCCCACCAAGAAAATCTGACGGAGTTGGCAGCGGAACTGGACTTTTTTTTGCAGAGAAAGTTTTTTCAATTAGAGAAAAATGAGATAGAGTTTGAGTATTTATTAGATTTATGGCAAGGGGAAAAGCCTTCTAGTCACTCGGCAACACAGGAAAAGGTGGCGATTTTTTGGGCTTTACTTTTACTGGCTTCTCAATCAAAAGTGGAGTTAAAACAAGAGGATTTTTATCAAGATTTAACTATTTCTTTAATTAGGGTTTGCTGAAAAAGTTTTTCCTAGGAGCAGGCTGTGCGGTGTCGGGTTTTAAGCTAAGAGGCATTTTAACCTCCGATCCTTAGATTAGCTGAATCTCCCTCAATCCCTTTAATAGACCTCTTGCATAAATCCGAAAACAAACGATAGAAACAATAATGGGAGGGACTTTCAGTTAATTATTTATTAGTAGTTGATAATCTTCAAAAATGTTGCTGTACAAGGATCGAGTGCAAGAGTGCCTCATCTCAACAATTAATTTAAATGTGCGGGCAGCTTAATTATAGAATTCAAGAGAATTTATCCTGAAGACAGGGATTGATAAGGAATAATTTCTTCGAGAGTATTTCCTAACTTTTCCCTCGCTATATCTAACTCGTATGCTTTTTGTAAATTCATCCAAATTTCTGCACCTGTATTAAAAAAACGCCCTAATTTTAAAGCAATATCTCCCGTGATATTTCCTTGTCCCTTGAGAATTTGCTCAAGTTCATTCTCAGAGATATTAACTCTTGTGGCAAGCTGAGAAACATCAAGATTAATTTCCTCTAATTCATCAGCCAAAATTTCACCAGGGTGGATAGGACTTTTCCAATTATTCATCATAAATTCTCCTTAATGATAATCAACAATTTCAACATTAGTAGCTGCATCATCCCATGAGAAACAAATACGATACTGGTCATTGATGCGAATACTGTATTGACCGATTCTATCCCCTTTTAAACGTTCTAAGCGGTTACTCGGCAATCCTGCCAATGCTTCTAGTGTATTGGCACTTTCTAAAATACGCAATCTTTTGATCGCTAATCGTTCAATCCCAGAAAACTTTTTAACAAACTGCTTACTATAAAGCTTTTCTGTATCTTTACATCGAAAGCTTTTAATCATGGGTTATTTTTGTCATGTCTAAGGCAATAATTTGAGGCTCTTCGGTTTGTGTTATGCAATGGACAGGGGTTATAAGGGATGGAACCCTTATATAGAAAGGCATTTAGCGATTTTTGTCAATTATTTTTGATCTAGAGCGAACTAATCAATTAAGTCTCTTGCCAGATAAGGATTTAGTCGATTTATGCCCCCCTATCGAACCATACCAAGTAACGAAGAGCCTAATTTGATAAATTTAGCAAAATTTAGGAACCGTCCCGATAATTACTCGAATGTCTCTCATCTTTTTTTCTCAAACCATGTTTGTAATAATTTCCCGGATTCCTTAGCTAAAATTCCCGCGATTACCGGTAAACGATGATTAGAAAAAGGACTATCAATAAAATTAGCCACAGTGCGGATAACTCCTGTTTTGGGATCGTCAGCACCGTACACTAATAATCCTAATCTAGCTTGAATGATTGCCCCAGCACACATGGGACAAGGTTCGAGGGTGACGTAGAGGGTACAATCATTTAAGTGCCAATTGCCTAACACTTGACTAGCGGCACGAATCGCTAGAATTTCAGCGTGAGCAGTGGGATCATGGTGTTTTTCCTTGCAATTAGCCCCTTGAGCGATTAAATGTCCCTGTTTATCCACGATAACCGCTCCCACAGGTACATCACCCCGGTCCCCCGCAGTTGCCGCTAAGTTTAAAGCTAACTGCATCCATTGCCGATGTTTCTCATAGGCTTTTTCGTCAATAGACTTTAGATAGTCCCACATTTAGCCAGTAAATTATCTAATTTTTTCTGACCATCCAAAGCATACAAATCATCACAACCACCGATAGGTTCATTATTGATAAAAATCTGTGGTACACTGCGTTTACCCTTGGCACGTTCCGCCATGGCTTGACGAGCGCTTTCATCCCCATCAATCTTGTATTCGGTGTATTTTACCCCTTTCCAACCCAGCAACCATTTAGCTCGAATACAATAGGGACAAGTTGCCCAAGTATAAATTTCTACCTTGGCCTTGATATTCTCGTTATAACGCCCAAAAAGCGAGTTAAATAGATTTAGCATCTTGTCACCACAGAAATATTTATCTTTATTTTATGGATTCTGCTACCAAAAAAGCCCAATTACGCAAACAACTAATTACCCAAAGACGATCGCTTCCTAAGCATATTTGGCAAGAAAATAGTCAGCAACTTTGCAAAAATTTACAATCTTTACCCCTCTTTCAGCACGCTAAAACCATTCTCGCCTACTTCAGTTATCGTCAAGAGCCGGATTTAAGTTCCTTATTTTGCCAACACCATCGCTGGGGTTTTCCCCGTTGTGACGGAGATAGCCTGACTTGGCACTGTTGGACTGCCGACGATCCCCTAGAATTAAATCGTTATGGCATCTATGAACCAACAGCGATCGCTCCTCTCATTTTACCTGCCGAAGTGGACCTACTGTTAATTCCCGCCGTCGCTTGCGATCGCCAAGGTTATCGCTTAGGTTACGGGGGAGGTTATTTTGATCGTCTCCTACATTCCCCCGAATGGCAAGTTATCCCCTCGATCGGGATTGTCTTTGACTTTGCCTATCTCGATACCCTTCCCCTCGATACTTGGGACCAAAAATTACAGGCAATCTGTACCGAATCGAGAACCGAAATTTTTTAACAATTATTTCCCTATTCCCTCACACCCAATCCCCAGATATATTAAGTTTTATTGAATCCGATCGACCCTGAAGATAGCTTTGCTAGGATGAAGTTCGCATCAAGAGATGTTTATAGTAATCACCGGAAAAAGTCAACAGGGAAGCAATGAAACACTTTCACGAACAATGGATTCAAGAATGGTGTCAGGAAAACGGCTGGACAGAGCTATTTCTCGAACGCTACAGTAATTATTGGGCATTCCCTCCCAATGCCGTGATGCCAGAACCAATTCCCACCAAAGTGTTACAAAAAATTAAGCGCCAAAAAGGTCTATCTCCTGCCGAAAAACTTTGGTTAGGAGTGGCGATCGGATTGACGGTGACAGCTTTAATTATCGCTGTCATCCTCGCTTGTCCTATGCCTATAGTTCTCGCTTTCGCTTTTGATGCTGTCACCGCAGCGCGATTAGAAGTGGAATATTAACCCAGCAAAAATTGAGCAGCAAAAACCTAAAAAGGGGGAGATTTTTCCGAAAGTCTTCCCCTTTACCGCTTTTTTCCAGACAGGGACGATCGATCTGTCTTGAATCAGTAATCGGTGATTAGTGGTCAGTAGGAGAATAGAATATTAAGTGAGGTGCGAAACGTTTAGGCATGAAACAAGGCTGAAATGCCCGAAATAACCGCCTAGTAAGGTCTTCAGTCCCCTGACTGAATCTAATAGGTCAACCTCGACCAACCTTATAACTGTTTATA
>SFAU01000004.1 GCA_007096045.1 Microcystis novacekii Mn_MB_F_20050700_S1
ATCATTGCCTTATCATGTCCTAGTGCTTTAATTGGTGCTGGTTTGGCGCAATGGTCTTCTTCTTCTGAATCAAAAGAGGAAGATAAATGACTAACACTAGGATAGTTAACTGGGGTATCTCCATCCACAAGAACCCATGTTTGTCCTCATTGTGGTTACACTGAAGATAGGGACGAGCTGCCCGCAAACTTAAATTGCTGGTTGATACGTCCTGCTAGATTAAGGAAACTCAATGAACCAAGAATCCCTCGCGCTTAATGCGATGGGACTGTCAATTTCCCCTCTCTACGAACAATCGGGAAACCCGAGTCCAAATTTGATTGGTTGAGTACGGAGAGGGTGGGATTTGAACCCACGAACCATTGCTGGTTACTCGATTTCAAGTCGAGCGCAATCGACCACTCTGCCACCTCTCCAAGGCAGTCACACCTCCATCTTATCATTAGAGCTATTGCATAAATCAAAAAATTTTCGGCAAATGTGGGGAAAAGGGGTGCATATTAGACCTCTTGCAGAAATCAAAAATCGTTGTTAGGGTTGGGAGTCAGTAGCCAGTAGTCAGGATAATTAAGAATGAATAATAATCAATTAAATGGTCTATTTACAGATTTTAGGCAAGTTAATCCTTATTTTTGCCGTTTTTGAACCATGAAAAATTAATTATGCAAGAGGTTTACGGGTTAAAAATTCCCCTTTCCCCCTTCCCCAACTTCTGCAAGAGGTCTATTCTATTACATTAGAAGCGCAATTAGGGCTTTCTGAGCAGGATTTTGGGCGGAGGCCGCTCAGCCAGATCTGGACTACTTCCCCTCACCATCCCCACCGAGATGACCGACTTATTTCTTTAATTTCTGTAATTTTCGGCTTTCAAGGGGGAAAACTACAATTAGAATAGGGAGGGATGCCTTAAAATTGCTGTTTTGGCGTATAATCACCTCAATAAAATTTAGAAGCTCCTAGAGTTGATAGTTTCAAACATTTCTGTGAGGAAAATGTATTTATTATGAGTTCAATTATTGAAATCGGCGACCAAAAAATTAGCGAGTCAGAGGTCTTGCCTCTTTTGGCAAAATATGGTATGTTACCGCAGTTAATCCGGGAAGTAATTGTCGAGCAAGCGATCGCCAATATCAACTGCAATCCCGAAGAAAGAAACGCCGCCTATTCCCGTTTCTATCAAAATAATCAAATTGCCAACGAGGAACAAATGAAATCTTGGTTACAACAAAACGGGATGGATTCCGAACAACTAGAATATCTAATTCTTCGGGACATTAAATTGGAAAAATTTAAACAGGAGACTTGGGATAACAAAGTAGCATCCTACTTCTTGCAAGTCAAAAATCAATTGGATAAGGTGGTTTATTCGCTGATTCGGACAAAAAATATCGGCATTGCCCAAGAACTATTTTTCCGGATACAGGATCGAGAAACTAGCTTCGCTGAACTAGCTAAAAAATACTCCCAAGGAGCAGAAGCGGAAACCGGAGGACTAATCGGACCGGTGGAACTGAGCGCTCCCCATCCCCAGATTGGGCAAATTCTCAAGGCAAGTAAACCGGGGCAACTGTGGCCACCGACGCAAGTGGGAGAATGGGTCGTGATTGTCCGGTTAGAAAAATATTTATCCTGTGAACTGGATCCTCCCACCCGTCAACGCTTACGCAATGATTTATTCCAACAATGGTTAATGACTCAAATGCAAACAGTGAAATTTATCTCCGAATCAACCCCAGTTAATAGCGAGCAGTTATCGGTTATATAATAGCATTCCTCGGAAAACCAGGTTTACCCGGTCTTTTCGCCTAATTATTTGCCAATCTAGTCAATTTTCGCCCAGCCAATGAGTTATACCACTTTAGATTTTACCGCCTTTCTGGAGACTGTACAGCCCTTCGATCGCCTGCCCGTCGAGGTTAGACGTTCTCTAGGCCAGAAATTACAACCCCTTCGCTATGAGATGGGCAATGCCATCCTTAAGTGCGATCGCTTACCCTCCCACCTCGTCCTTCTCTACGAGGGAGAGGCCAGACTTTTGGGTTACGATGCTAGGGTAAACAATCCGTTGCCGGTCACTTTGGCTAAATTGCAGCCAGGAGATTTATTCGGGTGGATCAGTCTTCTGCGGGGTACCCCCTGTGAAACGGTGATCGCTTCTTCGGAAGTCACGATCTGTTTAACCTTAAAAGAAGAGGATTTTTGGTCCTTAATCAATAATTACCCAGAATTTAAGCAATATTTCTTTACACAAAGCTCGATCGCTGAAGTTTATGCTCTCCTAGGCTCCTATCTTAATCAACAGGCCTGGGGTGGGGGAGATTTAAAAGAAATTGCTCAGACTCTTTTAAACAAAGCTTGTGTGTCCTACAACCAGATTAACGATGATTATCTCTGGTTAGTCAGCGAAAATACCGATAATTATCCTATCGGCACAGTTATCACCCAGAATAATCCGACTAACACCCGATTATTAGGTCTTTCCTCCCCTCAGTTAGACGAATTCTTGACAGTTGCAACCGAAGCGGCTGCGGAAACAGAAACGGATGATATCTGGGAAACCCAAGTCATTAAGGGAAATAAACCCACCCAGGTATTAGATATCCCCCAGGGACAAATAAGCGACATCACCAGCGATATCGACCTTGAAAAAACTGTCCAGAAAAACCGCAAGTCATATCCTTTTTTCGGGGGAAAAACGGAACTAGAGGCGGTGAGTGCCTGTTTTCAGATGATCTGCAAACATTTTAATATCCCCTTTCGCAAGGACGTGATCCAACGCATCCTAGGGGATCAACTGCAGAGAACTGGCAGCCTTTCCCTGCCCCTGTGTGGGGCTGTAGCCGAGGTAGTGGGACTCCATAGCCAGTTAGTACCCCTAAATGCCTCTTCCTTGCCCAATATCAACCCTCCTGCCCTAATTCGCTGGCAAGACAGCATCGTTATCCTCTACGAAATCAATCAACGGGAAACCACGATCGCCGTTCCCGAACGGGGGATAATTAAACGCAAAACCAGCGAATTTCTGGAATCTTGGGACGAAAAAGGGGAAGTAATTCTGCTTAAACCCACCAAACACACCCAGCAACAGCGTTTTGGTTTATCATGGTTTTGGCCCTCTGTCAAGAAACATAAACGAGTCTTAATAGAAGTTTTTATCGCTTCTTTCTTCGTGCAGTTATTTGCCCTGGCCAATCCCTTGATGATTCAGGTGATCATCGATAAAGTGATCGTGCAGAATAGCCCAGAAACTCTGAACACCCTCGGGGTTTTCCTGTTAGTAATTGCCGTTTTTGAGGGAATTTTAACCTTTTTGAGGACATCTCTTTTTGTCGATACCACTAACCGCATCGACATGACCCTCGGTTCAGAAATTATCGATCACCTGCTGCGCTTACCGCTGAAATACTTTGAACGGCGGCCTGTGGGGGAAATTTCGACAAGAATCAACGAATTAGAGAATATTCGGCAATTTTTAACAGGTACAGCCCTAACGGTGGTATTAGATGCCATTTTCTCGGTTATCTACATCGTGGTTATGTTGATCTATAGCCCGATCCTAACCGTTTGGGCCCTGGGAGTCGTGCCGATTTTAGTTCTCTCCACAGCTATTTTCGCACCGATCGTGCGGCGACAACTGCGAGCCAAAGCGGAACGAAACGCCGAAACCCAATCCTATCTGGTGGAGGTGATGACGGGAATCCAAACAGTAAAAGCACAGAATATCGAATTGCGTTCCCGTTGGCAGTGGCAAGAACGTTATGCACGCTATGTGGCCGAAGGTTTTCAAACGGTAATGACCTCAACTTTGGCCGGTTCCTTTAGTCACTTCTTTAACCAATTATCGGGTTTATTAGTGCTGTGGGTGGGAGCAGCCTTAGTTTTAGACGGAAAACTCACTCTTGGTCAATTAATCGCCTTCCGGATTATCTCTTCCTACGTTACCTCGCCGATTCTGCGTTTGACCCAACTCTGGCAAAACTTCCAAGAAACCGGCTTATCCCTGGAAAGATTGGCCGATATCGTCGATACTCCCCAAGAAGCGGAACTCGATCGCCAAAACATCCCCATGCCCTTAATTAAAGGCCATGTCACCTACGAAAACCTGGCTTTCCGCTTCAATCCCCACGGCGCCCTGCAACTATACAACGTCAATTTAGAATTCCCCGCCGGCACTTTTGTCGCTTTGGTGGGAGAAAGTGGCGCTGGGAAAAGTACCATCACTAAATTATTAGCCCGTCTCTACGAACCAGAATCGGGACGAATTCTCATCGATGGCTACGATATCAACAAAGTGGAACTCTATTCCCTGCGTCGTCAAATCGGCATGGTTCCCCAAGAAACCCTATTATTTGACGGTACGGTACAGGAAAATATCGCCCTGACTAACCCCGATGCGACTGTGGAGGAAATCGTCTCGGCAGCGAGAGCAGCTGCAGCCCACGAATTTATTATGACCCTACCCAATGGCTATAATACCCGCGTCGGTGAACGGGGGGCATCCCTATCGGGGGGACAACGACAACGGGTTGCGATCGCTCGTTCCGTCCTGCAAAGACCGCAAATTCTCATTCTTGATGAGGCCACCAGCGCCCTCGACTATAACACCGAACGGCAAGTGTGTCTGAATCTCAAAGAAGCTTTCAAGGATCATACGGTCTTCTTTATTACCCATCGTTTAGCTTCGATCAAATCCGCCGATATTATTGTCATGATGGATAAAGGGACAGTAGCGGAGGAAGGCACCCACGAGGAATTAATGGCCAAAAAAGGCCTTTACTATACTCTCTATAAACAACAGGATTCGCAAATCTAGTCAGTCAGTCATCAGTTATCAGTTATCAGTTATCAGTTATCAGTTATCAGTTATCAGTTATCGGTTCACTGATTACTGTTTACTGTTCACTGGACGGCTACGCCGTGCCTTTGGCAACACTGAAAAAATAAATATAGGAGAATCTCCATGAACGGTAATTCTAATAACGGCCACAACGGCAACGGCAATGGTAAAAGCGATGAACTGACCCAAGCGGGTAAAAACGTGGCTACTACCACGAAAAATAAAAGTATTACCCCTTCTTTACCCACTTTCAGCCCACCGGAACAATCGGTGATCCTGAAACAATCGCCCATTTGGTCGCGGACGATTATCTGGACATTAATGAGTGTCACCACTGCCGCTTTAATTTGGTCAGCGCTCGCCAAAATCGAGCAGGTGGTCGGCGCTCAAGGACAACTTAAACCCCAGGGCAAAGTCCAAGAAGTACAAGCACCGGTGAACGGGGTAGTACAAGAAGTGAAAGTTAAAGACGGCGATCGAGTTAACAAAGGTGATGTACTGGTTTTAATGGATTCCAGTGCCTCGCAAGTGCAGTTAGAATCCTTGAGAAAAATTCGCGCCACTGCTGAGAAGGAAAATCAATTCTATCGTCTCTTAATGGCGCAGGATCTGACACCGGCACAAGTGGAGAGTTCGATCGCTCAATTAAAATTACCGAGCGAAATCGCCGATTTAGCCCGTAATCGTGCCGCTTTAGTGGCAGAAAATCAACTTTATCAAGCACAGGTCAGTGAAGGTGCTTCTAGCTCTGCTTTAGAAGGGGATCAGTTAGCCCGTTTAGAGGCTGCCCGACGGGAGGCCAATTCTCGACAAGCGGCCGCTAGACTGGAAATGGAACAAATAGAAAAACAATTGGCCCAAACCAGGGTACAGTTGGCCGATGCCCGCTCGCAATTAATCAAAGATCGCTTAGTCTTAGAAGAAATTAAGACTCGTAATGCCAATTCGATGAAGCAGGGCCAAGAAAGCTTGGATATCGAGCGTAATATTCTTAACGATATTGAACCCCTGGGAAAAGAAGGAGCGATCGCACGTTATCAGATCAACAAGCAAAGACAGTCAGTCACTGACCGTCAAAATGAACTGCAGCAGCAAGAGGCTAACGGTAAAATCGATCAAGAAAAACAAGAGAAAGAAGTACAAACCCGCATCGCCGAAATTTCCCGCCTGGAACAGGAAGAAAAGCGTTATTCCCTGTTGATCTCCCAAGCGCAGGAAAAGCTGATTAATACCACGGTAATCACCGAAAAAGATGTGCGCGATAAAATGGCGGACAATCACAAACGGATCGCTGAAATCGATAGTCAGATCAGTCGCATTATTATTGATAACAACAAGCGCATTGCCGAACTAGACAGTCAAATTAGTCAAGCACAACAGACGATTAAATATCAAAAAATTACCGCCCCCATCGATGGTGTGGTCTTTGATCTCAAGGCCCGGCCTGGGTTTGTTCCCCAACCGAGTCAAGCGGAAGCATTATTAAAACTTGTTCCCGATGGCTGTCCAACTGAGATCAAAGACGCTGCTAAAGGTTGTTTAGTGGCCGAGGTGGACGTGACTAACCAAGACATCGGTTTTGTGCGCGTGGGACAAAAGGCCGATATTCGTATTGATTCCTTTTCCTACAGTGAATACGGCGATATTAAGGGTGAAGTCATGTCGATCGGTTCCGATGCTTTACCCCCCGACGAAAATCACCGTTTTTATCGGTTCCCTGTCCGGGTACGCTTGAGCAGTCAAGAGTTAGTTTTGAAAGATAAATCGACTCTGCCGCTGCAATCGGGGATGTCCGTGAGTGTGAACATCAAAGTCAATGAAAATCGCACCGTTTTGGGACTATTTACCGATATGTTCAATAAACAGGTGGATACTCTCAAACAAGTCCGTTAAGCGAAAAAATTCGGGGGTAGATCCTGCCAACGGCCCGATCCGATCGCGCTGATCGCCTCCGAGAGGTTAACAGCACCGGTATAAAGAGCGCGGCCCACGATTACTCCCGTTACTCCCAAAGGTTCCAAAGACAATAAACTCAGTAAGTCCGTCAGGGAACTAATACCCCCGGAGGCGATCACGGGAATTTCGACAGATTCGGCTAATTCTCGCAAAGCTACCAGATTAGGGCCAGAAAGCGTGCCATCTCGATGAATATCAGTGTAGATAATCGTGCTGGCTCCTCTTTTTGCCATATCTTGACCAAGAGCGATCGCTTCTACCTCGGAAGTTTCTAACCAACCCCTGGTGGCTACTTTGCCATCGCGAGCATCAATCCCAACAATTATTTGCCCTGGAAAGCTTTGACAAAGTTCGCTGACTAATTCTGGCTTTTCTACGGCGACTGTCCCTAAAATCGCCTTTTCTACCCCGATTTTTAGGAGATTACTCACCGTTTCTACATCCCGCAGTCCACCCCCCACCTGTACGGGAATGGCAATATCATTAAGAATTGTTTCAATAGTTGACAAATTAACCGATTTACCCTCTTTGGCTCCATCCAAATCAACTAAATGTAATCTGGTTGCCCCCTGATTGACCCATTCTCGCGCCACTATTGCGGGATTATCGTTAAAAACCTGCGATTGTTGGTAATCTCCCTGATAAAGTCGCACACATTTGCCATCGAGAATATCAATAGCGGGGATAACTTCCATGTTTTTCTCAATATCTAACTAAAGAGCGTTTTTATTATATAGTACCAGCCGTCAGCCTTGTCAGTGATAACTGATCACTGATCAGTTATCACTGGACTTCCCCCATACAGAAATACTAAAAAATCAACAAAACCCTTACTGCATGGGGCTTCTCAGAAAAATTTGACAAGCCGCTACTGGGTACATTTTCCCTTGAAAATGGCTGTACC
>SFAU01000040.1 GCA_007096045.1 Microcystis novacekii Mn_MB_F_20050700_S1
TAATTATAAAATCATAGAGAACCGCTTTGACAGTTGTTTGATTATTAGCAAATTCCTCAAACGTCATTCCCTTTGTACGTTGTTCAATTGCAGTGATAGATTCTAAAATGTCTTGAAGGAGAATTCGCCAATCTCTAGAAGGCATTGATAACATCCTCCAACACAGGTTCTCGTAAATGTTCCCTTAAGGTATCCTGAGTTCCTAAATCCACAGAACATCCCAGAATATCTTCTAAATAATACTGGACTTGCAGAAGTTGAAAAAAACCACCTTCTTGATTAAATTCTACTAAAAAATCCACGTCACTATCACTATGAGCTTCATCCCTTGCCACTGAACCAAATAAAGACAAAGATTTTACCCCTCGAACCCGCCATCAATATTATAGCTTTGTGGGTGTAACCCTCAAGCACCAACTAAAACCCTCTAAATCCACCGAAAAAGAAACCACAAAAGTAGGCTAATTTGCTTCTAAAATACCATAAATTTCCCCTCAATTTAAGTCAGTTGAAAGTGTTTATTTTTTTGCATTCCTCCCTCAAAAAATTCTCAGTGACACTAGAAAATAACTAAAAACTCTGCTGGAGTAATAATTGGAATACCTTGATAAGTATTGAGAATTAAAAGATCGTTATCGCCTGTTATGATGTATTGTGCCATTCCAGATACAGCTAACTCCAAGAATTTATTATCATCTAAATCGTAACAAACTCTTGTTTCATGCGATATATCAACAAATAAGCTCCTATTTCTAAGAGACGACAAGAAATCTAACCTATCATCTTTTTCTAAATATTTGTCAAATTTATTTTTACTTATTCTCATTGCCAATTCTTGATAAGTTGCCTCGCTCTGGAGAATGGTAAATTGACTGACTGCTATATTGATTACTTTTTTGGGTGTTCCTAGTGGATTGAGTAAAGCACTAATAAAAACATTGGTATCTATAACAACTCGATTAGGATTCATCTACTAATAGTTCTGTTAGTTTATCTTCTGTCAAACCTTTAGCTTGAGCCTTTTTGCCGACTTTATCCATAATCGAGATAAGACTTTCTGAATTTTCCTCAATTGTCAGATTAACTTCTTGTTCAGGAGCAAGTCCTAACTGAGCGATTAGTGTAGGAATCTCCGATACCTTAATATTTTTGAGAACTTGTTTCATGGCTTAACTAGGTAACTAGGTGTATCTTCAACTTTCATTGTACTCTATTTAATCACATTTAACAGTGTTCCTCAAATCTTCCTCGACCTCTTCGCCACAACTTCAACCCTTAAGCGCCAACTAAAATTCTCCCAATCCACCGAAAAAGAAACCACAAAAGTCGGCTAAATTGCCCACCAAAAATCCAATAAATGCCCCTTCATTTACTCTTTTGAAGGGGATTATTTTTTCCTTCATCAACAATCTGTAAAACACTGCTGTATAAAGGTGCAGCCACCCAAAATCCTGCTTGATTGATCAAAGCATCTAGCAAGGGTTTCACCTCAGAGATTAACCCTCGATTTTTAGCCTCAACCAAAATGCCCAGAATTCCTGTGTATCGAAGATTAAGTCTAGCGGCAATTCTACGACCACGACGCTCATCAATTAAAACTTGATCTGCTCTTAACTCAAGTGCCAAAGCAATAGCCTCAGCTTCTCCCCTATCAAGTTCATCAGCAAGAAATTCAATGACTGTGCGGTTAGTTACGGTTCGAGTTTGAATCCAATCTAAGGTTTGGACTTCTATTGAACCAAAACCGGAAAATCAGGCTCAGTTAATTCTCGATAAACTGCTTCGGGAATAAAAACTATTTCGTCAAGTTGTTGTAGTAGATAAAGTTGATTAATAGCTGCAAGATTGTTGATAGGCGATGTAAGCTAAACGGCGCTTAACCTGCATGATCCAATAGCTATAACCCTTTTGGAGTCTATATCGGTGATCCGAAGTAAAAGCCGTTTAGCTTATCACTGACAATAATCACAATCTGCCCATCTCCCGCAAGTTCTTAATATCCTGTTCAAAATCTTCGACATCGTAGTGTACTGGAATTTGACGACTTGCCAGTAGGTGTTGAAAAGCAATACGATTCATTCGGGCAAATCGACTAGCTTGAGCAAGGGTGAGCTTCTCTTTTTGAAAGAGCATGACCGCAATTTCCTGCCTCATCTCAGCTTCAGTCATGCGTGTGGCACTGAGAATTTCATCGGAGATATCAATACTCATGGCTATAACCCTATCTATCCCTTCCTATTGGAATAATATCATAACCTCCTTCATTTAGTCAGTTGAGGGGGTTTATTTTTTTACTTTCGCTTATTAAACAACTATTACCTCGTTGCTAGGGTCTCCCTGGCAACGCATTTTCAGAGGTTCTACCTTGGAACGAGACAAAGCATTGATGATCACACAAAGTCGAGAAGAGCCAAATAGCCAATTTAGTGTCAAAATTAGGAGTAGTTTATTCTTCTATACCAGTTAAAAATATGCAAGTTAAAGAGCTAACCGTTGAAGAACTCAAGCTCCTCATTCAAGAACCTGTTGCCGAAACTCTCCAATCTATCTTACTCGATCCTGACCAAGACAAAGAAGTAAAACCTGAAGTTAAGCAACAACTTCTTGACTCTCTAAGACGGACTGAAATAGGAGAAAAAGGAGTTTCAGCCGAGGAAGTAGCGAAAAAACTAGGATTAAACTGGTAATGGCTTACTTTGTAGAATTTAGCCGCGAAGCAATCGCTGATTTAGAAGCACTCGCTCCTATTATTCAAGAGCGAATTTTGCGGAAAGTTCGCTGGTTGTCGGATAATTTTGAAAATGACAACCTTGCACCCATCCAAAAGTTAGTTTGGGTCTAGGTTTTAAAAATCCCACAAAAGAAGATTCATATCTCAAATCAGCAATGCCCATTTTTGAATTGGCGAACAAACACTGAATCATGGATGGAAATCAGGAATAAATTAGGTCTTTTTCCAGCAACCCTAGCAGTTTTTGCATTTTAATCCAAGCCCTTCTCATTTGCCAGAATTTACTTTTTTCCATAGCGGCTATTTTACTTTCAGCTTTTTGCAATTCCTCGTCTCTTTCTCGATAATCAAATTGGTTTTTTTGCAATTCTTGTTGCAATTCTTGTTCATGAATTTCTAATTGTTTAATTCGTTCTCTAGCCTGTTCCAACTGAGCGAATATATCGACTTTTAAGGTGACTAAAGCCGCAAAAATGGCTTGGATATTTTGGTAGTAAAGTTGGGGATGATTATAAAAAAGTTGGGTGTAGGAATAAATATAGTGTTCTGCGGTCATTGAGCGACTCATAGAATCAGCTTTTTGTCGATAGAAAAATAAAACTTCTGGGATACGATAGACTTCTCGACCTAATTCGATCAGAGATAACCAAAAATCGTGATCTTCCCAACCATAAATTAAATTGCTATTATAGCCCCCCACAGTTTCCCAATCGGATTTCCGAAACAAACCAGAGCAAAATATCATATTATCTACTAATATATCGGGAAATTTATACTCAGGCAGCGACCAAGTTCCTTGTCTATCCCCAAAATACTCCGCTTCGCAATAAACTATACCTAATTTCTGATTACCTTCCAGCAAAGTAACCGCTTTTTCTAGATAGGAATCGGCAATTTTATCATCGGCATCAAGGGGAAGAATATAGGTTCCTTGCGCTTGGGCAATTCCTAGATTTCTGGCGGTGGCAACCCCTTGATTTTCTGTGCGGATGATCCGGGTTTTTGGCTGTTGATAATCTTGTAAAATCTCGATGGTTTCCGGTTCTGTGGAGCCATCATCAATGACAAGGATTTCAAAATTTTGGTACTTTTGTATTAAAATTGATGCGATCGCATCATCAAGATAGCGACCTTGATTATAGCAAGGAATAATCACGGAAACTTGAGGAGTATGACTCATTGGGGGCAATTCTCTCCTACTCGAGCAAAAACTAGGTTATCAATAGCTTATCCCAAAAGTTCCCCTTTCTCGTTTTTCTAAGTAAAGGAAGTGTTGATATCCCCACTAGAAATTTTGGGATGGTAGGACATATTATGGATAAATTCTTAAATTATTCTGATTGATGGACAAAATCACCCGATTGGGTGATCCCCGTGAGGGAAGCATCTCTTTTTAATAGAGGGTAAGTTATTGAATAATCCGATTATCATTACAAATGATCTTTAATCATGGAAGCTCATCAACAAAAACAACTCCGCACTTTCCTCTTGGAAAAATTAGCAATTTCCCCCCGTTCCCTCGATATGGCTGTGCGTCTCTGTGAAGCATCGGTGGGTTCTTTACCGATGGTTTTATGGCAGTACGGTTTAATCGATTTGTCGCAATTGAATCAAGTTTTTGACTGGATGGAAACTGTATAATTATTGTCCAAGAATATGCTCATTAATTATCGTTTTTATGAAGAGATCAGCAGTTAACTGCAATTTATTTAATTTTATACCCCTTGCTTGCCTTTTTGCTCGTCATGACAGTCAGGTAGAAACAAACTTAATATGGCATAGGTTCTTGAGTTAGGCATCGACTATATGGAACTCTTTCAGGGCCGGATAGAAGTTGAGATTTTCGTGACTGGGACGACTGAGTTTAATCAAGGCAAACCGTTGGGATGGTTGCAATTTTTGCCATTGTTCTAAACTAATTTCGCTCTGGAATTCTTTGGCTTTTTCTCGGACTGTATCGGGAATCTGGCTATCATCTAGCCAAGCAGGATGGGGATCTATTGCTATTTCTCCTGCGGGAGTGCCAGTTTTTTCGGTGATTAATTTTTGCAGAAAATCTCGATAGATTTTGGCATCGGCTGCCGTCGTACAAGCCATATTAACTAATACCATTCTTTCCGGTTGACTCAACTGCATCCAATGGGATAATTTTAATTTAACTCCACAGGTATCTAGTTTCATTCTCACGGCCATCGGTATGCAACGTAAGGAGTCAACAAATTCGGCTTCAAAGTCAAAAAAGGTGTTCATATTATTTTACTGATTTACTGAGGATAAATCTATAATACAGTGCTGGGGTATAATTGCTGGGCAAAATGTTATTTTGATTGAAGAAAATTGGCTCGATATTGATGACTGGAGACGAGAATTTCCTCTAGTTCCTGCCATTGTTCTCTTGTAATATAGTCAATAATTTGATCAAGATTTTGCCGATAATTTTTCAAGGATATCAATAAAGCTTGACGATTGTATTTAGCCATCATTAAACCTAATTCGGGATTGCCAGCACCGACGCGACTGGTATCGCGAAAACCAGAACTAGCTAAATTTTCCGCTAATTTGCGAATATTCAGGTCTTGTTCTTTCCCACAAGCTTGGACTAAACTGGTACTAATCATTACTGGCAGATGGGAAATCCATGCCACGGCTCGATCGTGTTCTTCGGGGGAGGAATAATAAATTTTACAGCCTAATTTTTCTACTATTTCAGTTAAGATTTTCACGGCACATTTAGGAGTAGATTCAAGGGGGGTAATCACATAAGGGGTATTGACAAATAAACCCAATTGTGCCGCATTAATTCCCTGTTCGGTTTTCCCAGCCATAGGATGACTACCGACAAAATTTGGCCATAATTGACTACAATTGGCTACAATTGCCTCTTTAACCGATCCCACATCGGTGACAATTGCCTGTTTTTTTAAATAGGGAGTTAATTTTTCCAAAGTTGGCACAATTAAATGTATAGGAGTACAGATAAAGATTAAATCGGCAGCAGCTAATAATTCTAAACTGGTGCTAGATTCATCTACCACTCCTTTTTCTACAGCGATATCACAGGTGGGTTGTTGACGGGAAACTCCCAAAACATTATAACCTTGTGAGCGAAAATCTAACCCCAAGGAACCACCAATTAAACCCAGTCCAATAATGCCAATATTCATTAGTTTTACTCAAAGATAATTTCGTCTTCCAGTCGCCAAGCAGGATCGACAATGCACAAGAAAACTAAGGGTTCCTCCCCACAATTATGAATATATTGTTTAGCGAGAGGAGGTATATAAATGGCAGCACCAACAGTCACTAATTGCACTTCCTCATCGATGTGCATTTCTCCTTGTCCTTGCAGAATATAATAAACTTCCGCAGTTTTTAAAGCGTGGGGAGTAGAAGTTTCCCCCACATCTACCTGCGCGTGGGCTAAACTATAACGTAGATTTAACGGCTGTTTATCGGGATGCAATAACTCGCGCAATCGGGTATGATCACCGGCGATAAATTCTTCACATTCGAGCAGTTTTCTGATCAACATAGTAAAATTAAACCTCGGAGATTGTTTTATTTTATCATTGAGTCAAAAGTTAAAGACTAATAGCCGTTATCATAGAAATATTCAGCATCGCCAGAATTAACGAATGACTTGGTTAGAACATAGTGTACAGGTAGAAGTGGACGCGCCGATCGCTCTGGTTTGGGAGCTCTGGTCAGATTTAGAACAAATGCCCCACTGGATGAAATGGATCGAATCGGTGAAAATTCTCGAGGAGGAGCCAGAGCTTTCCCGTTGGAAGTTAGCCAGTGGTGGTCTAGAATTTACTTGGTTGTCACGGATAATGAAAATTGTCCCCCACCAGATGATTCAATGGGAATCCGTGGACGGTTTGCCGAACCGCGGGGCAATTCGTTTTTATGACCGCCATGGTAGGAGTATTGTGCGACTGACAGCAGCCTATGCTATACCCGGTTGGTTAGGAAAATTGATGGATAATCTTTTCCTCGGTCGAGTGGTGGAATCAACCCTGCAAGCTGATCTAGAGCGTTTTCGCCTTTATGCGCTCAAGATTGTCAATAATACGCCGCCAAGGTGAGGTAATCATCGGCAGCCAGCTGTTGACTAGCTAAATTACTCGTTAAGACTGCCTGTGAGCAGGGAGAGTCTGGTGAGCGTTTGTACTAAAATACAATCCCCAGTTCAAATGCAGTACAGCTTATTGCTGACGACCGACTCCCCAAAAGGAAAACTTCGTCAGAATATCCCGAGCAAATTCCGCTATTTCTACTCAATTTTATAGAGATAGGCTTCCGGGGTTTCCATTCGGGAAGTCATCGGGCGATCGAGAGGGGGAGTTTTGACGAG
>SFAU01000041.1 GCA_007096045.1 Microcystis novacekii Mn_MB_F_20050700_S1
TGACTTCTTGGGAAGTAAATCGATAATTGCTAACAATAACATCGGGTTGAGCGATTAATTCAAAGAACGAATCGGGAAAATCGAGAAACATTCGATAGAATATGCTGTCAGTTTTCATGCTGTCACAAAATTACCTGTAATTTCCGCTTAATCCGCCCACAAAAGAGAATTAACCTATGATCATCCCATCATTTCTGCAACCCGGTGCTAAAGTTTCTCTGGTGGCCACCAGTGGCGCCGTCAAGGAATTAGCCGCCCTCGAAAAAGGCGTAGAAATCTGGCGATCGAGGGGTTATCAAGTGGAATTTAGCGAGAATTGGGCTAATCGTCTCGGTTATCTCGCCGGTAGCGACGAGCAACGTCGTCAAGCTTTAGCCCAAACATGGCAGGATACCGATTGTCAAGCAATTCTCTGCGCTAGGGGGGGTTACGGTAGCGCTCGCCTCTTAGAAAATTGGACATGGGCAAAAACTAACCCCAAATGGTTAATCGGTTTTTCCGACGTGACGGCGATTTTATGGAGTTTAGCGAAACAGGGCATTTGTAGCGTTCACGGGCCAGTTTTAACCACCTTAGCCCAAGAAAGTCCCCAATCAATTGATCGCCTCTTTTCTCTTCTGGAAGGTCGTCCTTTAGCCCCTCTTGTCGGTCAAGGTTGGGGTGGGGGCAAAGTGCGGGGACGCTTATTACCAGCTAATTTAACCGTAGCCACCCACCTCCTCGGAACCTCGGTTCAACCCACCCTAGAGGGGGTAATTTTAGCCCTAGAGGACGTAACCGAGGCCCCCTACCGGATCGATCGAATGTTAACTCAGTGGCGAATGCTGGGCATTTTCTCGCAAATTAAAGCCATTGCCCTCGGTCGTTTTAGCCGTTGTCTGGCAGCCCCCGACAGTGATAGTCAAAGCGTAGAGGAAGTCTTAAAAGAGCGTTTGGGTGATTTAGGCATTGCGGTTATTGCTGAGTTACCTTTCGGTCATGATGGCGATAATGCCGCTTTACCGGTGGGAACAATGGTAGAACTGGACGGGGATCGGGGAATCTTAGAATTTTTCTATCCCTAATGATCCACTTTTTTGATAGTATCTTAGAGAAGTGTTAACAAATGTAACAAAAAATTAATTATAGATGAAAGTATTAGTTGTCGGTGCGACGGGAACCCTAGGGCGACAGATCGTGCGTCATGCCATCGATCAGGGACATCAAGTGCGTTGTTTGGTACGCAGTCAGAGAAAAGCGGCTTTTTTGAAGGAATGGGGCGCGGAATTAGTCGGGGGAACCCTGCGGGATAAAAGTACCATTATTGCTGCTTTAGAGGGAATGGACGCGGTGATCGATGCCGCTACTGCCCGGGCGACGGACTCAGCCAGCATTAAACAGGTGGATTGGGATGGTAAAGTTAATCTGATTCAAGCGGCTAAAACTGCCGGAGTAGATCGCTTTATTTTCTTTTCGATTCTCAATGCCGAAAAATATCCCAACGTGCCTTTAATGGAGATAAAACGCTGCACCGAGAAATTTCTGGCAGAATCGGGTTTAAAATATACAATTCTCCGTCCCTGTGGCTTTATGCAGGGTTTAATCGGTCAATACGCCATCCCGATGTTAGATAATCAAACCGTCTGGATCACGGGAGAAAGTACGGCGATCGCCTACATGGACAGCCAAGATATCGCTAAATTCGCCGTTCGCGCCCTAGAAGTCCCCGAAACCGTCGGTCAATCCTATCCCGTGGTCGGCAGCAAAGCTTGGAAAGCTGAAGAAATTATCGAAGTTTGCGAGCGCCTATCGGGTAAAGAGGGGAAAATTTGGCGTTTACCCATGGGATTACTGCGTTTTATGCGGGGAATAACCCGTTGTTTCCAATGGACTTATAATATATCTGACCGACTAGCTTTTGCGGAAGTTCTCGCTAGTGGTCAAGCTCTTGATGCCCCCATGGCAGAAGTTTATCAAGTATTTGGCCTTGATCCGAGTCAAACAACTACTTTAGAATCCTATTTACAAGAATACTTTAGCCGCATTCTCAAGAAGCTCAAGGAAATCGACTTCGAGAAACAAAAAGCTCAGAAGAAGAAGAAAACTCCTTTCAAAAAGAAAGCGTGAACCAGCAGTAGGAAAATTTGTCAATGCCCAAAATCGGCATTATTTACAACGATATTAAGCCTATCGCTTGTAAAACAGCCCATCAGATACAAGATCAGCTACTTTCTTTAGGTTGGCAGGTGTTTATGGCTACCGGCAGCGGTGGTCTGTTAGGCCATTCTAAACCCTCTCGTCCCGTTTGTTTTACTCCGATCGATCAGTTAGTACCCCCCCACTTCGAGCAAGATTTAAGTTTTGCGATCGTGCTGGGGGGCGATGGTACAGTCCTATCGGCAGCCCGACAGTTGGCCACCCTCAATTTGCCCCTGTTAACGGTCAATACGGGACACATGGGCTTTTTGACCGAAATTTACCTAAATCAGCTTGAACCAG
The DNA here is from genome assembly GCA_007096045.1 of Microcystis novacekii Mn_MB_F_20050700_S1. Taxonomy (GTDB): domain Bacteria; phylum Cyanobacteriota; class Cyanobacteriia; order Cyanobacteriales; family Microcystaceae; genus Microcystis; species Microcystis novacekii. Next base: position 2,479 of record SFAU01000041.1, read on the forward strand.
CCTTAGAGCAGGTTTTAGAGGGGAAATACACCATGGAAAATCGCTCGATGATCACGGTGCGACTGTTTCGCGAAGATACCCTCCTCTGGGAGGCACTTTCTCTTAATGAGGTGGTCGTCCACCGGGAACCCCTCACCAGTATGTGTCATTTTGAGATTCAAATTGGTGAACACGCACCCGTCGATATCGCTGCCGATGGGGTGATTCTCTCCACTCCCACCGGTTCTACTGCCTATGCTCTCAGCGCTGGTGGCCCCGTAATAACTCCTGATGTGCCGGTATTACAATTAGCTCCCATTTGTCCCCATTCTTTAGCTTCGAGGTCCTTGGTATTTTCTGACAAGGAAACTGTAAATATTTTCCCAGCAACTGCTAATCGGATGGTGATGGTAGTGGACGGTAATGGCGGTTCTTATATCTTGCCAGAAGATCGAATTAATGTGCAGAAATCGCCCCACCAAGTCCATTTTATTCGTCTGCAATCGACGGAATTCTTCCGCATCCTCCGGGAAAAATTGGGTTGGGGTTTGCCTCATATCGCTAAACCAACTTCGGTGGAATTACCTTAATCAGTTATCAGTTATCAGTTATCAGTTATCAGTTATCAGTTATCAGTTAAGTAGTCGGACATAAATTCTGTTGTCTATCTTAAGAAATGTAAATTGCCGCAATTCCTACTGACGACCGACTCCTTACCCCACAGTTAACTTTACTTTTATCCAACTACTTATCAGATGTGAGTTTTCAGTTCACTGATTACTGGTTACTGTTTACTGATAGCTGAATTTATGCTCTCTTTTCGTGCCAAGATAGCTTTTTATTTAGAGGATGTCACCACGGCGATCGGACTGACGGTAAATCTGCTTATCTTAGCATTAATTTTACTCTCTTTGGGGATTTATGTGGCGCAAACCTATCCCTTATCCGCCACTTGGCAAATGTGGTTACGTCAGCTTGATTGGGGAATTTTAAGCTTATTTTCCCTAGAGTATTTAATTCGGTTTTGGTGTGCGGAATCAAAACTAGGCTTTGTTTTTAACATTTTTTCTATCCTAGATTTATTATCAATTCTGCCCCTATTTTTTGGGTTTTTTGATATTAGATTTTTTAGAATTTTTCGCTGGTTTAGAATTTTGCGAGTCATTCGTTTTTTTGGTTCCGATCTTTCTATTTTTCAAATTAAAACTTCCGATCAGATAGTATTTATTCGCATTTTACTAACTCTATTTTCGATTATTTTTGTCTATGCAGGTTTAATTTATCAGATCGAACACCCAATTAATCCCCAAGTTTATCGGACATTTTTTGATGCTTTTTACTTCGCCGTTGTGACTATGACTACCGTAGGATTTGGGGATGTAACTCCCCTTTCTGATGGAGGCAAAATGGTGACAGTTTTAATGATTTTAACGGGAGTTTTGTTAATTCCCTTGCAAATTAGCGATCTGACTAAACAAATATTAAAATCTGGCAATCAAATTGATTATCCTTGTCCAGATTGTGGCCTACCCCGTCACGATATAGATGCCAATTTTTGTAAAAACTGTGGGGCAAAACTCTTAAAAAAACCTGATTGAGACTAATTCTGGCGAAAGGGGGAGCGGGGAGCTTTTCAGTGATCAGTAAACAGTAATCAGTAATCAGTGAACTGAAAAAGCTCTCTTGGATATTGGCTGAAAAATGTTCACAGTGTCACATTATGGGCGCAAGCAGTTGGATAAACTCACTGACCACGTTGCGCTCCTACATTGCACCTGTGGGATTGGTAGGGGCGCAACGCTTGCGCCCTTTCTTCGATAAGATTTGCTCATCACTATAATACCATTTTTCTAAATTCCTGACAGACATAGAGCTTCTAAAATCCAAGACCATCCCGTCAAATACCCGATCGTGTCATTGGATAGAGAATTTAAAAGATGGTAAAGTTTACTTCTT
>SFAU01000042.1 GCA_007096045.1 Microcystis novacekii Mn_MB_F_20050700_S1
TAAAATCCATAAATAGAGCATTTAATTGATTAATGTTCATTCTTAATTCTCCTGACTCCTGACTACTGGCTCCTGACTCCTCACCTAACGGAAGACTTTTGATTTATGCAAGAGGTCTAATGACCTCGCACGCCCGGAAGCGGAACCCTTGGCGCTCAAAAAGCAAGGGTTTCGCTGATATTCAGCAAACCCTAATTATAATTAAAAAAGCTGGGTTAATATAACAGCCAGCTTTTGAGATGATCAAGTTAGAAAGGACTAACAAAACTGTTAACCCCTCTTAGGGTAATTTTAGTGACAGACTCCCGTGAAAGAATCACCACCATGCTTAACTTTAATGGTACGAAAATTGTTTTCTAGGGTAAAACTAACCGGTGTTCCTGCTTGACTTTTTCCGCTAAAAGTATTTCTACCTTGGTAGGTAGTGACAGCTAATCCCACTGGCTGCATTTCCGGGGGAGTTGCGGCAGCAAAATTATCAATCGTTACGGTGTTATCGTCTTTGTTAACTACCAAAATTTGCCCTTCCGTCACATCACTAACCGGAGAAACCATTGTCAGTGTCACTGGTTCTTTTTTGTTGATCGAGTCGTCATCAATTTCAGAAGTATAAACATAGAGTTTTACTCCTTGGGCGGTTTTGCCAGTTGCTGTACAGATGATACCATCTCCTAGACTAGACGTTTGGGCGATTGTCGGCTGAATTAAGACGCTAGGGAGACCGACCAGGGTAGCAGTGGCTAAAAGAGCGGTTTTAGTCAGATTTTTAAGCATGAATTTCTCGGTTCAAGTGGACTTCTATTAGGTTTTTAGCACATTACCTGTGCCACGAGAAATCAAGATAACACAAAAATTAGCTAGAAATTTTTATCAAGTGTTGAGTGAGATTCTGGGCTTTTACTGCCATTAAATCGACAAAATAGCCAGAAAATCCAGCTTAAATTCCCTGACTAACTGGCAATAACTAGCAGATTCCCTATTTTATCGGCTAATGTAAAACCTTAGACTCTAACTGCTGCTGTTGCCAGAGATTTTGATAGACTCCGGGGACTGCGATTAACTCCTCGTGGGTTCCCATCTGGACGATTTCTCCGCGATCCATGACAAAAATGCGATCAGCAGTGGCAGCGGCCGATAATTGATGGGAGATAAAAATCACGGTTTTTTGGCGTTGTTGGGCGATATTTTCCAAAATAGCCGTGGCTGTTTGATTATCGACGCTAGATAGGGCATCATCAAGGATTAAAATCGGTGCTTGGATGGCTAAAGCGCGCGCTAAAGAGGCCCGTTGACGCTGACCCCCGGAAAGAGTAATCCCACGTTCTCCCACTAAAGTGCCGTATTTTTGCGGGAAATTCTCGATTTCTTCCTCAATTCTCGCTTGTTTCGCCGCCGATTTCACTGCCGAAAAATTCAGCAGCGGATCGCCATAACGGATATTATCTTCAATGGTGGTACTAAATAAAAAACTTTCTTGGGGAACATAAGCGATCGCTTTTCGCAGCTCTTCAAGAGCAATTTGAGTCACATCTTGATTATCAATAAATAACTGTCCCTCAGCAATATTCAAAAGACGGGGAATGGCGTTAGCAAGGGTAGATTTTCCCGATCTGATCGCACCGACGACCGCTACCGTTTCCCCCGGGTTAATGGTAAAAGAAAGAGATTTTAAGGCGGGTTCCTTAGCATCAGGATAGAAAAAAGTCAAGGACTTTGCGGTAATTTTTCCTTGAATATTTTTTAGGTGAATACAATCGGCATTATCTTTGATTTTAGCCTCAGCTAATAGGATAGTTTCTAGGCGATCGATACTCACTTCTCCCTGTTGGTAGGCCGTAATAGTGAAACCTAATAAAGCAGTGGGAAAAACTAATCTTTCCGCCAAAATTAACAGAGCAATAAAGTCACCAATGGTGATATTATCCGCTATAATTTGTCTAGTACCGAGGGCAAGCAACGCCAATAAACTCACATAGGATAAAGCTTCAATCAGGGGAAAAAGAAAATTACGAGTCTGGACTAAATCTAAATTAGCCTGTAATAATTTGCGATTTCTTTGTTTAAATGCTAGGCGCTCGTTAGCTTCTTGGGCATAGATTTTAATCAGAGTGATACCACTCATATCCTCTTGAATTAAATCGCTTAGATGCGAGAGTTTTTCTTGTACTGTTTTCTGTTGCCGCTGCAGACGACCACTAAATAACTGCACAGCAATTAACATCAAAGGATAGACAGAAATAGCGGCGATTGAAAGGGGAATATGAATCGCTAACATCACGGGCAAAGTTAACCCATATGCAAAAAAAGTATTGGCCAAACTGAGCAAAGCAAAACCCACCAGACGACGCACATTATCTACATCGCTAGTGGCACGGTTGATTAAATCTCCTGAAGTTTGCCGAGAAAAATAGGCAGGTTCAAGGGTTAATAAATGCTCAAATATTTTTTGTTTAAGATCGAACTCTACCTGACGACCGATCCCGAATAATAACACTCTGGAAATCATGCGGATAAACCACATAATCGAGGCTAAAGCGACAATGACAATCACATAGTAAATGATTTTTTGGAAGTCAAAGGATTTACTTAAATCATCGATGCTATCCCGGATTAAAAGCGGTATGTAAACACCCAAAAGATTAACAACAAGCAAAGCAACTACCCCACCAGTCACTATTTGCCAATGGGGTCGTAGATAATTTGCTAGTTTTTTAATGCGAGAATAAGCCATATTCAGTTATCAGTTATCAGTTATCAGTTATCAGTTAAGTAGCTGGTTATAATTAAACTAAAAATGGATTGTAGGCTCGATCCCCCCTGCCCCCCTCTTAATAAGGGGGGTGCCGATAGGCGGGGGGATCTGAAAACTTTTAACACCTACCTACTTATCAGTTATCAGTGAGCAGTGAGCAGTTATCAGTGAGCAGTTATAGTCATTCCAATTAAGATTGAGAATATCACTGCCAGAGTTCATAAGGATTCAACCAGTCTGGATTGTATCAGACTTATCTGAAATGACTATATCAGTTAGAACAGGGAACAGGTAAAAGGGGGAATAGCCCCCCAAGATTTTGTTTTTTCTCCTTGTCCTGATTTGGCGGCGGTTTAACATTAGAACCACCCTGGGGCGGTTTACTGGGGGGTTTATCAATTTTAGCTTGATAGCCGCGCTTAAATTTATCAGATCGTCTTTATTGTTTGTCCGACATTTAAGTGACCTCTGTTTGATCCTGCCAAAATTCAATATAGCGAATTTCTTCTGCATTAATCAAAATAAGCCGCCCGCGCCTGGTGCATCTCAATTTTGGCGAAATATCTATATTACATTTTGGGCGCACGCAGTTCGATAAACTCAGTGACCACGATGCGCCCCTACCATTGGCGCAATAATATTATTGTAGGGGCGAATTGCCTTGACCCTCTTTTAATAACTTCTGCTGCTCACCATAACTGGGAGAGATTCACAAATGTGAGTTGCACCCAACTGGTAATCATTGAACTGCAAACTCAAATCCGATAACTGAGTCAAGATAGCTAAAAATCCCCATCCCCCCCAATCATCCGTTTCAGACAAATTTTTATGCTGTTATTACATGACTGGCAATATTTTGTAACAATCTATACGATCTTTCCTGTTGAAGACTGTAAATTTAAGTTAATTGCCTCGGTAATAACCCTAAAATAAAGTGATATTTCCAGCCCAGATGACTAAAAACCGCCCCTATCTATCGACTCCTCAAAACTGTTATGCTTCCGGGAAAAATCTCTTAAACAAAAACTATTGCTAAATCTCTCTAGATGGAGAAGCCAAAGCGATCAAGAGATAAAAATAGTTACAGCATCCTTACTCAATCAACAGTTACTTTGAAGAAATTTTCTCGGTTATCAACGCAGTCAGTTGGGGGAAGTAATGAGAATTTTTCACCGTTTCATCACCTTACCTTTGTTTAGTTTCTAATCACGATTTTTTAGTCCATGAGTAAACTTTCTAGACGTAGATTTATCTTCACTGCCGGGGCAACTGCCGTAGGAACCGCAATTCTCCACGGTTGCGCCACTACCAATAATACCGCGACCAGTCCCTCTCCCGCCGGTAGTCCTGTCGCTTCCCCCGTTGCCAGTGGAGAAACTCCCGAAGTCACCACCGCTAAACTAGGTTTTATTGCCCTCACTGACGCTGCCCCCTTAATTATCGCCAAAGAAAAAGGTTTATTCGCTAAACACGGGATGCCTGATGTGCAAGTGATGAAACAAGCCTCTTGGGCTGCCACCCGGGATAACCTCGAATTAGGTTCGGCAGGTAACGGTATCGATGGGGCGCATATTTTATCCCCCATACCCTACCTAATGACCTTGGGCAAAATCACTAAACAGCCCGTACCGATGTATATTCTGGCGCGTTTGAATACCAACGGTCAAGCAATTTCCATTTCTAACGAATACATGGATCTGAAAGTGGCTCTCGATAGCGGTGTACTGAAAGAATCCTTCGCTAAAGCTAAATCTGCGGGCAAAGAAGTTAAAGCCGCCGTCACTTTCCCCGGTGGTAATCACGATCTCTGGATGCGCTATTGGTTAGCCGCCAGTGGTATCGATCCGAATAAAGATCTATCCCTAATTGTTGTTCCTCCGCCACAAATGGTGGCTAACATGAAAGTCGGCACGATGCAAGCTTTCTGTGTGGGGGAACCTTGGAATGCCCAATTAGTTAACAAAAAACTCGGTTACACCGCCCTGATTACCGGAGAATTCTGGAAGGATCACCCCGAAAAAGCCTTCGCTTTACGCGCCGATTGGGTGGATAAAAATCCCAAAGCGGCAAAAGCTTTAACCATGGCTGTTCTGGAGGCGCAACAATGGTGTAATGATCCAGCTAATGTTAAGGAAATGTGCGAGATTATTGCGGGACGGGAATGGCTGAAAATTGACCCCGCCGATATCTTGGGCAGAATGCAAGGTAATATCGATTTCGGTGATGGTCGCAAGATCGAAAATAGCCCCGTAGCCATGAAATTCTGGGCTGATAACGCTTCCTATCCCTACAAGAGTCATGATACTTGGTTTGTGACTGAAGACATCCGTTGGGGCTATATTCCCGCCGATACGGACATCAAAGCTTTAGTTGATAAGGTTAACCGGGAAGATATCTGGAGAGAAGCTGCCCAAGCTCTCAATGTTCCAGCCGATCAAATTCCTACTTCTACCTCCCGCGGTGTGGAAACTTTCTTTGATGGCGTGAAATTTGATCCCGAAAATCCCACCGCTTACCTGAAATCTCTCAAGATTAAAAAGGTTTAAATCAGTGATCAGTAATCAGTAATCAGTAATCAGTTCAGTTAAACATGATTTGCTGATAACTGGTAATTAATAACAGATCACTGAAATTCTTTGGGATTAAGCCAAGATCAAAGCTGATCACTGAACCACTGAAACACTGAACCCCTGATAACTTAACCACTGATAACTGATTATGGCTGTTTCTATTTCTCGTCGTTCTAAGAGTCCGAAATGGGTAAAAGACCTGCAAAAAAAATTAACCAAACTAGCAACTTCGGCTATTGCTTTATTAATTTTCCTTCTCCTCTGGCAAATACTCTGTTTTAGTCCCGATGCCCCCCTTCCTAGTCCCACTAAAGTTGTTAATGAGACCTGGGAATTAATTATTAATCCCTTTTTCAATAATGGGGGTACGGATGTGGGGTTATTCTGGCAAATTTTAGCTAGTTTACAACGGGTGGCCGTCGGTTTTACCCTTGCCGCTATTGTTGGCATTGCTGCGGGTATTTTAATCGGTAGTAGCGCCCTAATTTATGATGCGATCGATCCGATTTTCCAAATCCTGCGTACCGTTCCCCCCCTAGCTTGGCTACCCATCTCCCTAGCGGCTTTTCGCAATAACGAACCTAGTGCCATATTTGTAATTTTTATTACAGCAATTTGGCCAATTATTATTAATACAGCCGTGGGAGTGCAACAGGTTCCCCAAGACTATAAAAACGTCTCTAGAGTGCTAAAATTATCCAAAGTTGAATACTTTTTCAACATTCTTTTTCCTGCCACCGTTCCCTACGTTTTCACGGGATTAAGAATCGGTATCGGGTTATCTTGGTTGGCGATTGTAGCGGCAGAAATGCTGATCGGTGGCGTGGGAATTGGCTTCTTTATCTGGGATGCTTGGAATAGTTCTATGATTAGTGAAATTATCCTCGCCCTGATTTATGTGGGTATTGTTGGTTTCTTACTCGATCGCCTCATGGCCTACATCGCTAAATTAGTTGTACCCGAAGAAAATAAATAGGGTTTGCGGCAAAAAGTTTTTCGGTGGGGGCAGGGTGTGGGGAGCTTTTTAAGTAAACAGTAAACAGTAAACTAAAAACTCACATCTGATAACTGATAAGTAGGTGGGTGGAATTAAATATAAGATGAACGTAGGTTGGGTTGAAGTATGAAACCCAACGCCCGATTATGTTACGAAGTGCGCTAACCCATCCTACAAATAATTGTGCCTCCCTACTTAACTGATAACTGATAACTGATAACTGATAACTGATAACTGAAAATGTCTGCATTTATTGAAGTCGATCACATTGACAAGGTTTTCCCTCTGCCCGATGGCCGTCAATATATCGCCCTAAAAAATATCGATCTCAGCGTTAGTAAAGGGGAATTTATCTCTTTAATCGGTCATTCCGGTTGCGGGAAATCCACCCTCTTAAATATGGTCGCTGGACTCGATCGCCCGACGGTGGGAGGGGTGATTTTAGAGGGAAGAGAAATTAAAGGCCCTGGACCCGATCGCATGGTGGTCTTCCAGAATTATTCTCTGCTGCCTTGGTTAACCGTCCGGCAAAATATCGCCCTAGGAGTTAACCGTGTGCTGCGTCATCTACCGGCCAGTGAACGCAAAAGTGTCATCGAACATAGTATAGATATGGTACACTTGCGCCATGCCGCCAACAAACGACCGGGAGAATTATCAGGAGGCATGAAACAACGGGTAGCGATCGCCCGCGCTTTAGCCCTACGGCCAAAAGTGCTGCTACTCGATGAACCCTTTGGGGCGCTGGATGCGTTAACCAGAGGCAATTTACAGGAACGTTTGATGGAAATCGTCGAAGAAAGCCATGTTACCTGTATCATGGTCACGCACGATGTGGATGAGGCACTATTGCTATCCGATCGAGTGGTGATGTTAACCACCGGTCCAGAGGCCCATATCGGTCAGATTCTCGATGTTCCCATTCCCCGGCCCCGGCATCGTTTGGAAGTAGTTAACCACCCCAGTTACTACTCCCTCCGTAACGAGATCGTTTATTTCCTCAACCAACAGAAGCGAGTGAAGAAAGTCGGTCAACCCACCGGACCGGTGACGGTGATCGGCCAAGCGACCAGACTGAAAACCAATCCTACCATCGGTTTTATCCCCCTCACCGATTGCGCCCCGATTATTATTGCCAAAGAGAAAGGTTTCTTCGCCGAGGAAGGATTAGAGGATGTTGTCCTGCAACGGGAACCCAACTGGAAAGCGATCGCCCAAGGAGTGGCCACCGGTCGTCTCGATGCGGCCCAGATGGTGGCGGGAATGCCCCTGAGCATGACCATTGGGGCCGGCAATAAGCCCTCTGTCCCCGTGATTAGCGCTTTGGTACTCAGTCGCAACGGCAACGCCATCACCCTCAGCAATAAATACAGGGAATTGGGGGTAGAAAAACTGGAGGACTTAAAGGAGGCCGTCCTGCAAAGTCCCGATAAAATCGCCACTTTCGGCATGGTTCACCCCGCCTCCATGCACAATCTACTGTTACGCTACTGGTTAGCTAGTGGCGGCATCGATCCCGATAGGGATGTCAATTTAGCCGTAATTCCGCCGCCTCAAATGGTTTCCCTACTAAAAGCGGGTAAGATCGACGGTTATTGTGTGGGGGAACCCTGGAACTCCTACGCCGTTCAGGAAAAATTAGGCTACGTTATCGCCACCGATCTCGATATTTGGCCCGGACACCAGGAAAAAGTCCTCGGAGTCAAGGAAGCTTGGGCAGCGAAACATCCCGAAACCCATATTGCCATGGTGAAAGCTTTAATTAAAGCCTGTGAATACTGCGATGATCGGCGTAATCGGGAGGAAATAGTTAATATTCTCAGTCAGCCCCAGTATGTGGGCGTGGATAGCGCAATTATTCGCCCCGGTTTCCTCGATGGTTATGATCGCGGTTTAGGAACTGCCCCCGAAGCCCTATTCCGATTTAACCAGTTTTACGTCGATCAAGCTAACTGTCCAGGCCGGAGTGAGGCCCTATGGACCCTAACTCAGCTTGCCCGTTGGGGTTACGCCCCTTTCCCCCGCAACTGGGTGGAAGTGATTGAACGCGTCCGTCGTCCCGATCTGTTTGGCGAAGCTTGCCGGTCCTTGGGTATTCCCGATTTGGAACCCAATCGCCACAGTTTTGCCCTCTTTGATCATCTTATTTTCAATCCTGACGATCCGATCGGCTATCTGGAACGTTTTTCGATCCGTCGCGATTATCGCGTCTCGGAAGTTCTTCTCGATGATCCTGTCGCTAATTAATGGTTGTGCTTGGCTTTGCCCACCTTAAAATAAATCTAGGACGAATTATGCAAACTTTTACCGATAAGACCGTGAATTCCAGCACCACCACCCAGCCTTTTTTATTAGTTAGTAATGTTGCCAAAGAATACCCCACTCAGGAAGGGGTTTACACCGTTTTAGACGGTGTGGAGCTGCAAGTCAATGAGGGGGAATTTGTCTGCATTATCGGTCACTCCGGCTGCGGTAAATCGACCCTTTTAAATATGGTGGCGGGCTTTTCTTCTCCTAGTCGTGGGCAAGTGCTGCTACAGGATAAAGAGGTTAAGGAACCGGGGCCAGACCGGATGATGGTATTCCAAAATTATTCGCTTTTGCCCTGGAAAACTGCCTTTGAGAATGTTTATATCGGGGTTAATTCGGTTTATCCCGAAAAATCTCAGGCTGAGAAGGTGAAGATCGTGGAAGAAAATCTATCCTTAGTGGGATTGACAGAAGCAGCCCAGAAAAAACCCGCCCAATTATCGGGAGGCATGAAACAACGGGTAGCGATCGCCCGCGCCCTGGCCATTCGTCCCCAAGTCCTCATCCTCGATGAACCCTTTGGGGCCTTAGATGCGATTACTAAAGAAGAATTACAGGAAGAATTGCTGAAAATCTGGCAAGAACACCAGTTAACTGTGTTGATGATTACCCACGATATCGATGAGGCTTTGTTCTTGTGCGATCGCTTGGTGATGATGACCAACGGCCCAAGCGCTAAAATTGGGGAGGTGTTAAAGATGCCTTTTGCTCGTCCCCGGGTTCGTTCCCAAATTACCGAGGATCCCCGTTACTACGAACTCCGCAATGAAGCTCTCGATTTCCTCTACAATCGTTTTGCCCATTCGGAGGACCCCAACGAGGATGCCCCCGAACAACCCCGCACAGAAAATCTCGTGGGTAAAATTGTTGCTACTATTGGTGGCATAGCCTTACTTGCTTTTGTCGGTTTTAGCCTGATACAAATGTTCACCAGCAAGACTCCCAATACTGCTAATCCCGCTACCATAGAGGCCCCCAGATAACCTATATTTCGGGTTAAGCAGTGGGAGCCGTTACCGCATCCCCCTGAGCAAGCACAGCTAAAGCAGGAGCAGTCCCCTTAACCGTGAACAGACTTAAGATTAAAAATAGTGCTAGGGGAATACTAGCACCGCTTTTTAAGAAAAATTTGCCCGATTCCCGTAATCTTGTCGTTATTTTCATATTTTGGTCGGTTCCTCAATGGCTATACCTATCCAAAATACTTGTGGGCTTTTAGGGGAACCCTTGTCAATAGCTGAGAAAACCGAGTCAGGGATCGACAAGGAGCATCTATCCCTAGACAGAGCGCCGGGGCGGTAACTGGTGAAAATAGGTGTAAGATGAAAAAATTCTCCGATAATTGTTGCCCTATTCCCCGCGTGCCTATCTATTCCTACTATACCGCCGATGTTTTTAGCGATCGCATTTTTGGCGGTAATCCCCTGGCGGTTTTTCCGGAAGCATCTGGATTAACCCGCACCCAGATGCAAAAATTACCCTTTGCTGGTCATCCTAGCGTCGGCACGGCCTATATTTTAGCCCTAATCGGTGCTATTCCCCCCTACCAAGAAACCACGATTTATCTGGAGGAAGGAGTCGGTTTAGTACCGGTGAAAATTATCATGGAGGAGGAAAAACCGGTCTATAGTGAGTTAAAAGTGGCACAATTGCCAGAATTAGTGACGGATACTTATGCTCTCGATGATTTAGCGGCGATTCTTTCCCTCAGCGTTGCCGATTTCTTACCCGGTTATCCCCCCCGCGCCTTTTCCTGCGGCCTTCCTTTTTTATTCATCCCCGTCAAAAATCGAGATATTTTAGCAAAAATCAGAGTTAATTTAGGTCTTTGGTCATCATTATTAGGCCAATCCCCCGCTAATTCCCTTTTTGCCTGCTGTTTTGACCCAGAATCCCCCCAATCTCGTCTTTATGGGCGAATGTTTGCCCCTGGTTTAGGAGTTATGGAAGACCCCGCCACTGGTTCGGCTGTGGCCGCTTTAGCGGGCTACCTAGGAGGGTTAGAATCTTCTAGGGAAGGGATGAATCAATGGACGATAATTCAAGGGGTGGAAATGGGCAGACCCAGCAACATACAATTAAAGTTCCAGAAAAACCACCGTGAAATTACGGAAGTTTCTGTGGGTGGTGCATCAGTTCTAGTCTGCCAAGGCAAGATGATAATTCCCGATGGGGAAACACTTTAGCTGGTTAGAAAATGAATGGTTTCCGCTAGGGATTTTAACTCTAAATCCGAGATTTGGTCATCATTCCAATAGCTAATTTCTTTGCCTACTTTTTCGATAAAATAATTGGCTGCATAACGATATCTTTGTTGACAAGCTTCCTGAGCGAAATCCACCAAGGCTTTAGCGTAGGATTCGGGGGAATGATTATTTTCTAGCCAAATTTGACCATTTTTCCCGATAGTCTGATAGAATTGCGGATCGTGAAGAAATTGAGAGAAATGTTGGTGTAAATCGGCGATTTCGTTGCCAACAGTCACATAACCTACGGTATTTTCTGGCAACTCACTATACCAACCTATTTTAGTCACTAAACTTGGCAAACCATGGCTCCAAATCTGCAGCTGACTGACGGATGCTTCTCCCATAGTAGGATAACGTAAATTGATTGCTAAATCTGCGTCAGCTAAGGCGGTTTCTAATTTGGCTTCCGTAACAAAACCATGCAAGGTTACTAAATTATTTAAATTTAAGCTATTAATTTTTTGAACGAGATAATTACTATCCCATAATTCTCCATAAATGTCTAAGCGAAAAGCTTGTTTTTGGGAAAAACTAGCTAAAGCATCCAGAATCATATCAACACATCTGTTTTTTCCAATATGACCAAAAACAATTAGTTGATAAAAATCCCGATTTTTCTGCAATTCGTAATTTGATGACAAATCACACCTAGAATAGGGTAGGGGAAAATAAGCAGTAAGAAGCGCATTTTCTTGCTGAAACTTACGATAACCTTCCTGACTGTGAGTAATCACCCCAATAGCATTTTTTAACGCTAAAGGAGTCAGGGGATAACTATCGGCCATAAACTGTATAGATATCTCTTGATTCCACCACATTTCTGCCGCTATTTTTCCTTCCTTTCCATAGTAATAGAACATTTGATTAAGATAGCCATCTAGGTCATTATTGATTCTGGCAATTTCACTAAAAAAATCCGGCAGCTTTAAATCATGAAGGACAACTATACCGGGGCATTGACAACTAATCCGCCAGATATCCTCATGAAAATCTGGGTTATTACCAATATGATAAATATTTATGTCTGCTTGGTTAATTTTTGACCACATTATGTTATCTCTATGGTAGGAATTAACTTTGACATAGTTGTTTAGTTCTCGATCGTAAATTTTTTGATTAGTCCATAGTTCTAACTGACAATTTTTAATCAAAGCTGGCAAGATACAAGTCATGTAATCAGCGATACCAGTTTTAGCGGGAGGTAAAGGGGAAAACCAATTAATTTTCATGCGAGTAGTTTTTTGATAACGTTTGACCAATTAATATCGAGACTTTTGTAGTATTCACCAGCAGATTGACCTAATTTTGCTGCCCAAGACCGATTTTCCCAAATTTCGTCCATGGCCTCTGCTAGAGCATTGGCCGTCGGTTCCACAATTAAACCGGTTTCTCGATGACTAATAAATTCTAGGGGTCCTCCCGAATCTTGGCAGGTAATCACTGGTTTAGAAGCTAACATTCCTTCTAGGGTAACGTAACCGTAATCTTCCTCAAAGGGAGGATAAAGCACTGCTAGGGATCTGGCATAATAATCGAGTTTTTCCTCGTTACTAATTCTACCTAAAAATACCACTTTTTCAGCAATATCCAACTGCTTAACTTTTTCCTCTAGAATGTCACCAAAATCCCCTTCTGGTTGACCGGCAAAAATAACTTTGACAGGGGTTTTAGTCAAGGCTAAAGCCTCAAGGATTAACTCTTGACGTTTTAAGGGATTGATCCGACTAGGAAAGAATAGATAACCTTCTTCTGGTTGACATTGAAAAAAATCAGCATTCTGGGGAGGATGATAAAGGGGTATCGAATCAACATTATTATAGGTTTTTAGCCTTCTTGCCACATTTTTAGAATTGCTAAATATGTTATGAGTTTCAGCAAAAACATTATTATCTGCCCGGATAATATTTTCACGAATTTGTAAACCATTGGCACTTAAATCTAACCCACCATAGGGATTACCCCAGAGTTCATAGGCTTGTCGGTGTTGATGCAGAATCCAGAGAACTTTGCGGGGATGAGGAATTAAATAAGCTGGGAATTTTAAGCCAATTAATCGATCAATATTTCTGCCATTGGCGCTAGTCAAATCTAATAAGCGACAGACTAACATTGTGTCTAAAATTCTTTCTAGGGGATAGGTTTGAAAGGGAATAGCGACTATTTCCGCTTCATGACCTGCCAATTCTAAAGCCTTACATAATTCCTGAGCATGAATTTCCGCACCGCCATAGACAAAAGGAACCTGTGTTGTTGTAATAATAACTCTCATGAATACTTACTCGTGATTAATTATAGTTTATAACCAATAACAGCATAATCCATTGGACCATAAAAATACTGATTAAACTGTTTAGATAACTCATCTAATTCATTTCCCTCATCAGCTTTGAATCCATCAGAAGGGTTTAAATTAAGAATTTCTACCTCGGCAAAACCGCAGTATTGCACTAGGAATTGAGTCATCAAACTGGGTAGAGGATTGCGGTGGGTTGGATCGAAGTAAAAATTACAACTCCCCACTAAAACATTAGCAGGATTGGGAGTCTCAAAGATAACCAAACCTCGCTGACGCAGCACTCGAAATGCTTCATTTAATAGCTTGACTAATATTTCAAAGGGTAGATGTTCAATAATATGGAATCCCGTGATCGCTGCTACGCTGTCATCTGGCATTGATTGCAAATAAGCCATAACATCCCCTTCTAAAACGTCTAATCCTCGACTTTGACATTGTTCAATGACGACTCGGTTTAGATCGATCCCTCTGGCTCTGTAACCATTATCTCGCAAAAGCTCTAACCACTCTCCCCGACCACAACCTAAATCTAAAATCAGCGAGTCTCCCGGAGCAATTTGTGCTTCTCTGAGTCGGGGAAGATATACTTCTAATCTCCTATTAATTTCCTCGCGACTGCCGCGGAAACGCTCCTCAAAAGCGAAGTAAAAAGCATCTAGAGAATGATCTAACTCTCCCGCAAAAATTTGCGCTGGTTCCCTCGAAGATATCCCTTCCCCTCCTGCTGTCACTTCTAAAAACTTATTAATTAAGCGCTTTTGTTGGAGTAAATCTATCTTTAAATAATGGCTATTTTGAAAATTCTTCTCATTACTATCTTTAATTTGAGTTTCTAGATACTCCTGCAATTGCTCGGTCTTCTGATACAATTCTCGATCCAGTTGCTCGATTTGGGTTTGCAGCCCCTCTTGAATTTGATTAGCGATCCGATCGCGCTTTTGATCCAGTTGCTCGATTTGGCTTTGCAGTCCCTCTTGAATTTGATTAGCGATCCGATCGCGCTTTTGATCCAGTTGCTCGATTTGGCTTTGCAGTCCCTCTTGAATTTGATTAGCGATCCGATCGCGCTTTTGATCCATTTGCTCGATTTGGCTTTGCATCTTTCGCTCAAGTTCCTGGATTTCTCCTTGTAGTTCATCTTGATTTTGCTGCTGCCGCTCCTGCCATTTTTGGTCAAGATTATGCAGTTTCTCCTCTAGATTTTGGGTATTATTGACCAGATTTTTCTCCACCGCCTGGCTGTAACCAGATAAACTTTGACTAACCGCCATTAAATTCTCTAAATCCTGATGGGATTGCGATCGCAAACTTTCCACCTCTGATAATAACTGTCGATTCAGTTGCAGGCATTCTCGCAAGGCACTGGCCAGATTTAAATTCACTTCCCTTTGATCGCGAAATATGGTATTGAGAATCTTTAAAGCCAGAGCTTGCAAGGGTTTAAATAATAACCAGGGAAAACGCCCAAATTTCTCTGGTAGTTGGTCACGCACTGCCGCTCTTGACTCGGCTGTTTTGATGAACCCTTCTATATAATCGATTTGATTATTAATTGCTTCCCGCTCAAAATCCCCCTTCAGGACTAATTCCCCCGTCGCTGCTGGTGGTGGTGGCAGTGGTGTCGGGGGAACCCCTGATGCTAGGTTTTGGCGCAGGGTTTCTTGGCGAATTTTATCAAGCAAATGCTTGACATTTAGATTGGGATAGTAAGTTTCGATAGTCATAGAAGAAAAAATTAAGTTTAATATTTTCCTTCATCCCAGCACCTAGTAGAGATGAAACTGCCTTGATTGAGAATCTTGCTCCGATATTGGCTACCAATCCCATCTTACAGGTTCCTGTACCATCAGGCTGGGATGGCATCGCTGTTAAGACCGTTTTTTTCTGATTAAGTTTCCCCGAACCAGACATTTGCTGCCCTGTGGTGACAAAATTGACCGAGGGAGTTGGCTTAACCTATGGGTATGTGTGGATAAACTAAGACAGTTTAAATATTGTAACCGAATTGCCAAATCAAGGTGAATCAGGTTGTATTCTGGGGGATGGGAATATAACCTTAAGTCTTAAAGAATCTACTCAATTTGGTCGGGGGTCAGTCTTCAACGATGATTACCGAGGGTAGAAGAACTCGACCGAAACTACTCCCACAAAAAAAATTTTTGCCATAGCTTGATAATTGAGGTCATCTATGCTAGTATATGTGCCATGTGTGAACACCTTTTTACTTTGTTCGAGGAGTGAAAAATAAATTATGACCGTAGATCAAAACTCCATCGTCGGTTTGTACGTCATTTACTTCAACCGCGCCCCTGATCCCTCTGGTTTTGCCTTTTGGCAGGGACAAAATGTAACCATACAACAGATGGCGGCGCAGTTCGGTGCTTCCCCAGAGGCTAAAGACCTTTACCCCTTCTTGGCAGCCCCCACCTTGGCCAACCCAGAAGAATTTATTAACGAAATTTATCAGAACGCCTTCGGTCGTGATGCCGATCTGGCAGGACTAGGGTACTGGTCAGGTGTTCTCGCACAGGATAGCTCTCCGGAATCAGTGGCGCAATTTGTCCTCGCAGTGGCTCAAGGAGCGCAAGGAACCGACAGGGTCGCTCTGCAAAACCGCGCCGACGTAGCCCTGCAATTTACCCAAGACTTTGTGAACGCGAACATCGCTTTCACTCCCTCCGTATTGGCCACCTCATCGCAAATCATCGACACGGTCGATTCCACCGCCGCAAGCGTCACTGCGGCCCACGCAGCCATCGATCAGGCGATCAAGGATATTATCGCTGGTGGCGGAGCTAATACCTTCACCCTAATCGACAATCCGGCAGTTCTGACAGCTTCCGCTAACAGCAAAGTGGCTCCCGAAGGTAAGTTTCTCAGTACAGCTAATGATAGAGTTAATGCTTTGACATTCTTGCCAGGCAGTTTCATTCAAGACCCTAGTAACAGTGATCAAGACGTACTGACCGCCCAGATTGTTGGTCCTCTTGTCAATCCAACCATCGAAAACATCGAGACCATCCAATTCTCTGGCGCTGCTGGTGTTACCGTCGCACTGGCAGGCATTAGCAAAGCCAAACAAGTAGAGGTGGTCAAAGGTGATTTAACAATCACTAATGCTAATAACTACGCCATTGACCTTGTGGCTGGTTACGCCAGCAATCTCACCCTAGTTGAGACTGCACTAAACAAAGATCTCACCGTTAACCTGAACGGGACAACTGCTGGTGCCTCGATTACGGCCAACTTATCTGATAAAAGCAAGGTCAACCTAGTGGTTAAATCTGCCAGTGTCCTGTCTAACGCTGATAACACTTTCAACACCCTTGCCCTCAATCAAACCCAGAGCAACTTCGTCATTACTGGGGCCAAGAACCTAACCATTGACGGCAAGATCAATGTAGTTGACGGGACTAATCGACTGGATGCCACTGACTTTACCGGGGAACTGACCCTGACTCTCGGCAAAAACAGTAATATAACCCAGATTGTCGGCGGCAAAACCAATGACACCTTCACCCTGACGGAAGTAGCAGATCAGATTAATGGTGTTAACCTCAATGGAAACGATGGCAATGACACCTTAACTGTTAAAGTTGGTGCGACTGCTGCTGCTCTTAATGGTGTTACCAACGTTGAGACGATTATCTTTAAAGAAGACACCGCCGCTAACACAACAATCACCGCTGTAGAAGCCCTTGTGGCAAGTGGTGCAACTCTAACTGTTGATGCTTCTTCCTTCACGACCAAAACCTTAACCTTTAATGGTGCCGCTGAAACCAATGGTTCCTTCAAGATTACTGGTGGTGCGGGGGCTGATCTCCTGACTGGTGGTGCCAAGAACGACACCCTTACTGGCAACGGTGGTCCAGATATCCTAACTGGTGGCGGTGGTAACGACCAGTTTCTCTTGAATAAAGCCACTGCTGGTAATAACGTGACGATCGCTGACTTCAACGTAGTAGCAAATAATAACGATCTGTTCGCCCTAAGTAATGCCGCCTTTGCCGGCGCTCCGGCAGTGGGAGCCGCCTTGACGGTTAGTCTTGTGGCTGGTGCAACTAACAGTGCTAATACAATCCTCGTGGATATCGCGGCAAACCTTCTGACTACTACTGCCATTAACTACGGCAATGTGCGCTTTGCTTACGCCACAGATACCAACAAGTTGTACTACGATGCTGATGGTGTTGGCTTCACTGGCTCTAGTTCTATTCATATCGCGAACTCTGTGAATCCGCTCAGTTTGGCACTGGGTTTAAATGCCAGCAACTTTACTATCGTCGCTTAATTTCCAGTAAGCAGACGAATCAGAGTTAATTCTTAGTAAAAGACCATCCTGAAAAAGGATGGTCTTTTATCGTTCCAGGGTTCTACCTTGGAACGATAAAAGGGAGGGTCTCCCTCCCTTCCCTGCTCCCCTAGTCTAGTCATAGTGGGGTTAATTCATCAATAAACTCTCATAGTAGGGTTAATTCATGAATAGACCTCCTGCAAAAGTCTTATTCAGCTACTTGATTATAGCCTAAAGCAAGTTCGTAGTTGTAAATGCCAGCGATTAAATTAAATCTCAGACCAAAACGTCGTCTCCGATTCCT